>CAZGVQ010000691.1:0-1984 GCA_964529355.1 uncultured Acidimicrobiales bacterium | reverse complement strand
GACATAGCGAAGCGTTGAGGGAGCGAGCTTGCGAGTGAGCGACCAGAAGGACCGGTGTCGCCTGGAGTGGGCGGAAGGCGACATGAGCGCTAGGGGACATAGCGAAGCGAAGAGAGAGCGAGCTTGCGAGCGAACGACCAGACGGACCGGGGTCGCCTGGAGTGGGCGGAAGGCGACATGAGCGCGAAGGCTCATAGCGAAGCGCAGAGAGAGCGAGCTCGCGAGCGAACGACCAAAGACTACGCGCCGGCGTTGAAGACCGCCCGTAGATCCTCGAGGCCGCCGGGGAGTTCGATTGGCGGGTCGGGGAGTTGTTCGACACCTCGGGCGGCGAGGAGCTGTTGCATGACCTCGGGTTCATCGCTCCACGAACGTGGGTCGCCCATCATGACCTCGTAGAGCTCAACGCCTTCGGGGCCAGCGACGAAGGGTCCAAAGGCTGCGCCATAGGGGAGTTCGATATGTGATCCCACGCCGCAGAGTTCGTCGCCGCAGCTGAATTCGCCCTTGAGCACGGTGA
The DNA here is from genome assembly GCA_964529355.1 of uncultured Acidimicrobiales bacterium. Taxonomy (GTDB): domain Bacteria; phylum Actinomycetota; class Acidimicrobiia; order Acidimicrobiales; family SHLQ01; genus CALLQB01. The sequence continues at coordinate 1,464 of CAZGVQ010000691.1, read as the reverse complement.
GGGTGTGGGGGCTGTGGTGGCCGTGCCGTCGCACGATCATGCCGGGGTCCCAGCGGGCGAAGAGCGCGAGATACAGCGGTTCGACCGAAAACGCCACCCACCGTTCCCACACGCTTGATTCGGACCCATCGGCGTTGCGTTGGCTTCGTACGGCGATCCAGGGAACGTCGTTGTCGCCGCCGGGATGGACGACGGTGTGCGCCAGACCATCAATGCGAGGTACCGGATTGCTCATGGATGGGAACCTAGTCCATCGGGATTCCGATTCCGAAAAGCCCTCACAACACCATAAAGAACATCAGCAACAACAACTTCTTTGTCCCCGTATATACACAACATTCCCAGGAATGACATGAAATCTCACTAATAGTGAAAACAATTCCACCGCTCGCGCGAATTTCGGCAATACATTGATCGCCATGTTGCCCCAGACCGGAACAGCGATCGGCCTCAGCCCCCAGCGTCGTCGCACGTGGATCTCGTTGCTCTGCCCCACCTGTGAAGTCACCTGGCGAGGTCGTCCGGAAACGCCGTGTTGGGCATGCGGTGGTGAGGGCGTGCAAACCGCCTCCACGATCACCATTGTCGACTGACGTCGACGACCCAGCTGACCCGCGCCTTGCGGTCTTCATGGGGCTTCGCGATCACCAACTCCGCCAACGCCGTGAACGGCCGGGCGGTGACATGGCGGGTTCGTTCATCGGCGAGGGCGATGTCGTCATCGGACGAGCCCTGACGGCTGGTCACCATCTCGAATGCGTGCTGGTCGATCGCGCGCGAACCCGGGAGCTTCCTGAACTTCCCGAGGGTGCTGAGGTGTTCGTTGCCGGCCCGGCGGTTCTCCAGGAGGTCGCCGGTCGCAAAGAACTGCGCGATCCCATCGCCTGCTTCGTGCGACCGCCCGAGCGCGATGTCGCTCAGCTCCTCGCTGTATCGAAGACCGTGTTGATCACCGAAGGCGTGAACAACCCGACCAACATGGGCGTCATCATGCGATGTGCCGCGGGTTTGGGGATCGAGGCGGTGCTGTTCGACCCCACCTCATGCGACCCCCTCTACCGGCGAGCCGTTCGGGTGTCGATGGGCGAGGTGTTTGCCATCCCTCACGCCCGCATCGGAAGCCTTCCAGGGTCTCTCGAGGTCGTGCGCGAGGCAGGCTTCGCAACCTTCGCCCTCACGCCGGATGCCTCGGCCGACGACATCGGAGCGTTGCGGGTGGGCGCAGACGAAAAGGTCGCTCTCGTCCTCGGGGCCGAAGGTCCGGGACTCACAGCCGAGACTCTCGCAGCATGCGAACGAAGGCTCCGGATCCCCATGCAGGCCGGCGTTGATTCCATAAACGTCGGCACCGCAGCAGCCGTAGCCTTCTACGCCCTCGGCCAAGCCCGCATCTGAGCCAACGCCACCCCATTCACTTTTTCGGTTTGGTGGTTCGGTTCGTTGGTGGGGGAGCGGGCGTGACAT
>CAZGVQ010000690.1:0-1985 GCA_964529355.1 uncultured Acidimicrobiales bacterium | reverse complement strand
GTCTCGCCGCGGCCCCGTTCTAAGAAGAAGAGGTAATTGCATGGAATGGGTGGAAACCACCGGACAGAGCGTTGAGCTTGCCAAAGAGGCAGCGCTTGATCGCCTGGGCGTCGACAGAAGCGAAGCGGAGTTCGAGATTCTCGAAGAGCCCCAAACCGGATGGTTTGGACGAGTCAAAGCTGAGGCTCGGGTTCGAGCACGTGTAACGCCGACTACCCCGCGGCCAAAGCAGGAACGTCGAGACCGCGGCAACAAGAAGGGCGGCAACAACCGCAACCGGAACAACAACAAGAGCCGTGGCGGCGGAAATGGTTCGGGCGGCGGGAACTCCGGTGCGAATTCCGGTGGTGGTAACTCTGGTGGGGGCGGCAACCGAGGTGGCAAGGTCGCTGCCGCAGCAGGTGCAGCTGCAGTCGTGGGCGGCGGAGCTGCTGCAGCCTCATCGTCGGATGCACAAGATGGCGCTTCAGGAGACGGCGGTAACCGCGGAGGCAATGATCGTGGTGACCGTGGTGGAAATGACCGCGGGAATCGAAACAATCGCAACAACCGAAACAACAAACAAGACGGCGGCAAGGGGAGAACCAAAGTGCACAACGAGAGCGATATGAGCGTGCCCGATCAGGCGGAGGTCGCAAAGACCTTCATGGAGGGGCTGCTGCAGAACATGGGCCTCGAAGGCACCGCCGGCATCGAAAACGTGCTCGAAGATGAAGCAACGGTGCAGGTCAGCGGCGAAAACGTTGGCCTTTTGGTCGGTCCTGGTGGCCGAACCCTCAACTCGCTGCAGGAACTGTCGCGGACGGTAATTCAACGGCACGCTGGTGGTTCGCCCGCCGGTCGTATTCGGGTCGATGTTGGTGGCTACCGGGCCCGCCGGAAAGAGGCGCTCGAGAAGTTCGTCGCCGATGTTGCCGCGAAGGTCGTTGATACCGGAACATCACAGGCTCTTGAGCCGATGGGCTCGGCCGATCGTAAGATCGTGCACGACGCAGCCAACGAGATTGATGGCGTGGCCACCGAGTCCCAGGGCGAGGATCCTCGCCGAAGGGTAGTTATCGTCCCCGCATAGAGGGATTCGGGTACATCGATGGATTACGACCCGCCATCATGGATGATTCATGCACAAGACGTCGGGCTTATCGGCCCGGCGTCTTTGCGTTTTCATGCCGCTCACGCGATGGGTTTCACCGAATCTGCAACGATTCATGAGGCGTTGACCCAACCGACGTGCCAGGCGATCGACCTGGGCTCCGGTGGGGGCCTTCCCGGGCTGGTGCTGGCTGTCGCCTACCGGGACAGCGCGTGGGCGCTCCTCGACGCACGGAAACGTAGCCAGGAGCACCTGGAGGATGCGATTGCGAGCGAAGGTGTGCACGATCGTGTCTCGGTGGCCGGGGGGCGAGCCGAGGAATTGGCCCGACAACCCGAACTGCGCGAGCAGTTCACCATCGCCACGGCTCGAGGGTTTGCAAAGCCGGGTGTAACCGCCGAGCTGGCGTCGGGCTTCCTGGCCATCGATGGTCATCTGGTGGTAAGTGAACCGCCGGAGGGGAACGATCGGTGGCCGACGGACCATTTGGCATCGTTGCAGCTGGAGCCTGCACAGACCTGGACCAGCAGAGAGGGCCACTACCGCTCGTTTCGTAAGGTCGCTCATCTGGATGAGCGGTATCCGAGACGGGTGGGCATTCCTGAGAAACGGCCCCTGTTTTAGCGGCGAGCTCGTGTTTCACATGGAACAGAACTGGAACGTCGAGGGCACTGTTCCATCGGAAGATCGATGTTTCACGTGAAATAGCTTGCGCGATGTGGCGTCATCACCGTATTCCGGCAGTAGGCTTCTCGATTGAGGAAGAACTCTCCCGAAAGCGACTGTTGTGACTGACGTTCCACCCACCTTTCCCGGAGGTGGAGGCACCGTGCCCCCCACATCAACTGAAGCCGTGCCTTCTGTACCTCCGGTCTCTTCTGCACCCCCGGCA
>CAZGVQ010000689.1:0-1988 GCA_964529355.1 uncultured Acidimicrobiales bacterium | reverse complement strand
GACGAGTACTACGGACTTGCCGACGCAGCGGTCGAAGCGGTCGGTGAGGAGCCGCTCCGTCTCATCACCTCGGGCCTCATCGAACCGCTCGAGTGCCTGTGGGGGCACGCGCCATGCCGCTTCGCGAAACAGCGATGGAACCGGCTTGGTTTGGACCGGGCGCGGATGGGTGAGGACCGGGTGGCGAGGTGGGTCGATGCTCGGCGAATCCCAAAGCTCCTGGTAGCAACTCAGACCCGGGTGATCGAAGCGGTCGCGGACCCCGCGGGAACCATGATTCCGGTGACGCCGGTAATCAGCGTTGAGCCCTTCGACCCGGCCTCGTTGTGGCGACTGGCGGCGGTGCTAACCAATCCCGTCACTTCCGTGCTGGCACTACGTCGCACAGCGGGTGCCGCGCTGGCGGCCAACGCGATCAAATTGTCGGCCGCCCAACTCCGCGAAGTTCCTCTCCCGAGCGATCACAACGCCTGGCAGCAGGGCGCGGACCTCGCAAAAGAACTGGCGGAACTCGACCATTCGACGCCACCATTTGGACGTGAAGCTCTCCTTGTGGCGCTCGGTGTAGCGATGTGTGAAGCCTACGAAATCGGCGTCGATCAGACCGAGGAGCTCGTTGGGTGGTGGGCGGATCGGCTCGGAATCGCCGGCCCGGTCGTGCCGTCGGCCGTTTCGCGAGCGAAAATGGTCTCTGATGGCTGATCATCCCCATGAGTTCGCCCCCGATATGCCGGTTACCGGTGCATGGTGCGACGGAGATCCCGTCGGCAATCGTCAGTTTCTGACCATCGCCGATGATCGCCCCTTTGTTCTTGAGATGGGCGGTGCGCTGCACGCGCCGCAGATCGCCTATGAGACCTGGGGCGAGCTGGATGAGTCGGGTTCGAACGCCGTGCTGGTGTGTCACGCACTGACCGGCGACTCTCACGCGGCCGGCGGACTCTCGGTGGCCCACAAATCCGACGGTTGGTGGAACGACTTTGTTGGGCCGGGCCTCGCAATCGACACCGACCGGTACTTCGTCGTGTGCGCCAACGTGCTCGGCGGATGCCAAGGAACCACGGGTCCGTCGTCGATCGATCCGGCCACCGGCAAACCGTATGGCTCGTCGTTTCCGGTCGTGACCATCCGCGACATGGTTCGTGCCCAGGCCCGCCTCGCCGACCATCTGGGCATCGATGTCTGGAACCATGTGGTCGGGGGCTCGATGGGCGGGATGCAGGTGATCGAGTGGGCCATCATGTACCCCAATCGACTTCGCTCCTTTACCTGCCTCGCCAGCACGATGGCTGCGTCGGCTCAACAGATCGCTTGGAGCGCTCTTGGTCGGACAGCTCTGGCTCTGGATCCAAAATGGCGCGGCGGCGATTACTACGACGCCGAGATCAGCGATGGTCCTCATGCTGGTCTCGCGGCAGCGCGAGCGGTCGCGCAGGTTACGTATCGCTCAGACGAAGTTTTCCAACAACGGTTCGGTAGAGAGGTTGCGGACTCGCTCGACGACTTTGGACTCTGGGGCCGTTTCCAGGTCGAGAGTTATCTCGACCACCACGGCCAGAAGCTGGCCCGTCGCTTCGATGCCAACTCCTACCTGGTGCTCAACCGGGCCATGGACCTGCACGATGTCGGCCGTGGGCGGAACGGCATCGAGAATGCGGCCCGCCGAGTCCTGGTGCCGGGACTGGTGATCAGCATCAGCTCCGACATGCTGTATCAGCCGTGGCAACAGCGCGAGATGGCCAGCGCTCTTGAGGCTGCGGGCCTCCCGGTCGACTACCACGTGATCGACAGTCCCCAGGGCCACGACGGATTTCTCCTCGAGTCGGCAGCGGTGGGTCCGCTGATCGCAAAGTTCATCGCCGACACCACCTCGTAGCTGCCGCACCGTGCCCGAGATTCTCGAGATCGAGATCTACCGACGGTTAGCCGATCGTGTCGTGGGACGAGCGATTACTGGCGTCAACACGCCGGAAGGGTGGTATCGCAAA
>CAZGVQ010000688.1:0-1989 GCA_964529355.1 uncultured Acidimicrobiales bacterium | reverse complement strand
CGGGTACCCAGTTGATCTGCTGGTTGAGCTCGACGAGCCGGTCGCGGATATCGGTGACCTTCACATACCAACTGGGCAACGCCCGGTAGATGATTGGCTCGTCGGTACGCCAGCAGTGCGGATAGTTGTGCACGTACGAGTCGTCGCTGAAAATGCGGTTGACTCCGCCGGTCTTTGCCGGGTCTTTCAGGTACTTGATGATCTCGGGGTTGGCGTCAAAGACGTTCATGTCGGCGAAGTCGGTGACCTCGCTGGTGAACCGACCCTGATCGTCCACCGGGACCACCATGCCCATGCCGTTCTCGGTGGCGATGCGCTGATCGTCCTCGCCAAAGCCGGGTGCGGTGTGCACGATGCCCGAGCCCTCGGCGGTGTCGACGAAGTCGCCGGCCATTACGCGGAACGCGTGCAGATCGTCGCGGTCAGCAAAGTAGGGGAGGATCGGGGAGTAAGTGCGGCCGACCAGCTCGGAGCCTTTGATAACGCTGTGTTGGGTGGCGCCCTCAAGCTGTTTCTCATAGGAGCCGAGAGTGGCTTCGCCGAGGATATGAAACACCCCATCGAGCTCCATCACCGCGTAGTCGATGTCAGGGCCGACGATGAGGCCCAGGTTCGAGGGGAGGGTCCACGGGGTTGTTGTCCATGCGAGCATCCGCATGGGTCCCGGGTCGCCGTCGGTGGGGGCGAGATCGAACGCCACGGTCACCGCTCGGTCCTGGCGCGGTCGAGTCGCGTCGTCGAGACGGATCTCGAAGTTGCTGAGTGGAGTCTCCGCAGCCCACGAATAGGGCATGACCCGGTTGGCTTCGTAAATAAGGCCCTTGTCCCAGAGCTGCTTGAAGGCCCAGATCACCGACTCCATGTAGTCGAGATCCATGGTCTTGTAGTCGTTCTCGAAGTCGACCCAGCGGGCCTGTCGGGTAACGGTTTCTTCCCATTCCTCGGTGAAGCGCTGCACCGAGGTGCGACAGGCGTCGTTGAACGCCTCGATACCGAAGTCGGTGATGGCGACCCGTCCAGACACGCCGAGCTGCTTCTCGGTTTCCATTTCGGCGGGCAGTCCATGACAGTCCCACCCGAACCGGCGATCGACCCGGTTGCCGCGCATGGTCTGATATCGGGGCACGACATCTTTGACATAGCCGGTGAGGAGGTGGCCGTGGTGAGGCAGCCCGTTGGCGAATGGCGGCCCGTCGTAGAACACGAACTCCTGGTCGGGAGACCGGTCGTTAATCGATTGCTCGAAGGTCGCGTCGGCTTCCCAACGCGCAAGAATCCGATTTTCGATGGCTGGAAAATCGGGCTTTTCTACGTGCGGATAGGGCGCTTCAGCCGAGCTGGTCATAGCCCATCACGCTATCGCTAAACGGCGACGCCGCGATCCTGGTTTCGCGAGGTCAGACCAGGGGTTCGGCGCCGTCGAGAATGTTGCGGGCGTCCCAGGGGCTCTGCTCGTCCAGCGCGGCTTCGAGAAACTCGATTGCCGCCAAGCCGGCCCGGACGATGTCGTTCGGACATGGTTCGAGCTGGGCCTCCTTCCATCGGTTCTGAATAGCGATGGACAACGAGGTCACCATTTGGACCCGCTCGGACTGCGTTGGATTGGTCATTTGTGCACCCTGGATGCTTAAGGAGAAAGTACTAGTAGTACTTTAATCACATTTTGTCGGAGACGGTGCCGGTAGTGTCCCGATACTTGCACCGCCAGTGCCCCATGAGTGAAACGTCATACGAACCAATTCCAACCGTTTGCTATTCGATACCCCAATTCTGGGGTCTCGCCTTGTTTTCCTCACTTTCACACCGCCTTGGTCGACGTACGCACCTCGCCCGAAGCGTTTGGATCGACCTCCCCGAGCGAACCGGGTGCCATGATGCAGCCCGTGGATATCCGCAATGGCCCCGACGCGAAGCCCGGCAACAGCGCAGCGCAATCCGATCAGGAAACTTCTGTCGATTCGGCTGACTCGTCTGGCTTGTCTTATGACC
>CAZGVQ010000687.1:0-1996 GCA_964529355.1 uncultured Acidimicrobiales bacterium | reverse complement strand
GTGACTCATTGAAGAGAACTGCTTTCTTGAAAGTAAACGGGGGATGCCGAAGAGTCGGCACCACCCGTAACCCCTTGCATGAAGCGTTCTATTCCGACTGGCGAACTGGTCGCCAGAGCAGTTTGACTACACGTCGGTGACGGTCTCTTCGGCTCTCAAGTCGACGACCGCATCGCGTTGCTCCTCGTATGTCTGGGCGGCCTCTTCAACAGCGATCAACTGCTTCTCGGCATGGCCGTCGCGAGTTGCCTGCGCTCGATCGGCAGCGCCGATGAGCGAGTCGATCTGCCCCTGGAAGTGCGGCATGACGTGGCGGGCGAAGAGTTCGTAGCTCTTCTTTGTGGCCTCGTTGTTGGCCCAGTTGTGGGCGAGTGTCAGGTAGGCGCCGAACCCGCCGTTGCTCTGCTTGAGCAGGTCCTCGATCTGCTTGATCGCCATCTCGGGAGTACCGACCACGCCGAGTCCCCCGTTGACGAAGTCGATCTGCTCCTGGAGATTTGTTCCGTCGACGGCCATCTGCGGGAACGCGGCGACGTCCTGGAAGTAGCTGAACCACTGCTCCATGCCGTACTCCACATCTTTGGCCGCCTGCTCCTCGGTTTCGGCGAGGTGCATGAGCCCCACGAGACGCCAGTCGGCTCGGTCGGCGGTGCGCCCATAGCGCGCTGCGGTTTCTTCCTGGATGGTCCAGTGGTGAGCAAGCACGTCCATGCCAACGGCGACGGTGGCGCCGAGCGACAACACCCCTCCGCCATAGCGCCCCGCAAGCTTGGCTCCCGACGGCGACGCGACGGCCGCGATAGCAATGTCGAACAGCGGCTCGGAATACGGACGCAAGTGGAGACGAGCGTTCTTGAGTGTGAGGCGATCCGATTCATAGTTGACCGGCTCATCGCTGGTGAGCAACTGCATCACGATCTCGATGTACTCCTCGAGCAACGGGCGCATCTGGCTCGGCTCGAGGCCGAGCATCGCCGCGTCGGTGGGTAGTGCGCCGGGGCCCATGCCGAACATGACCCGGCCCCGGGTGAGATGATCGAGCAACACCATTCGCTCAGCGACCCAGAGAGGGTTGTGGTACGGCAGCGACACCACGCCGGTGCCGAGCTTGATGTTCCGGGTGCGTTCGGCCGCAGCCATGATGAAGATCTCGGGTGACGCAATGATCTCGCTACCGGCCGAGTGGTGTTCGCCGATCCACGCCTCGTCGAACCCGAGCTTGTCCATGTGCTGGAGCAGCTCAAGATCGGACTCAAGCGACAACGTTGGGTTGTGCTCGGGTGGATGAAATGGCGCCATGAATGTTCCGAAACGCATCCGCATTAGTACTGCTCCCCCGTTGGCTCACATCTGCCCCTGCGGCGACGTGACGATCGTCACCCTAGGCGCAAAGGTTCGGCGAAACCAGAGGTCCTTTCTCGTAAGCGAGACTGTCAGTGGTGCTCAGTAGTTTGGGGTCTGTGCCGGTCGCAACGTTTGGTGTTGCGCTCGGCGGATGCTTTGACTGCCTCGTCCGACAAACCCCTTGGCCGTCCTCAACCCACACTTCTCATGTGAAAGAGGAACCTGCCATGACCACCACCACCCAGACTACCGATGCTCTTCCCGACCTGCCGCCGTCAGCTTTTGATCAACTGATTGCACTCGGGTGGCAGATCAACGCCAACCAGTACAAGGCCGTCCACCTGGCAGCTCAGTACGACGACGAACACCAATGGTTCCACCAGGGATTCTCGAGCGCAGCACTCGGAATCGCACGCGAGCTCGAAATCCACACCACCACCGCACGCGAGTGGATCAGAGTCGGCCACTCGCTCCGCTACCTCCCACTCATCGACGCCGCCTTCGCCGCCAACGACATCTCGTACGCCAAAACCCGCACCCTCACCCGCTGGGCCGACCAGGACAACGAACAGCAACTCCTCGACCTCGCCCACGACCGCTCCGCCGAACGCCTCACCACCGCCATCGCCAAACTCCTCGACCACAACAGCCC
>CAZGVQ010000686.1:0-1999 GCA_964529355.1 uncultured Acidimicrobiales bacterium | reverse complement strand
GCTCCGTGGCTGCGCCCCGACGACACCGGCCGGTCCACCAACTGCCTGGTGAATGCCGCCGGGATCGCGGTGCACAAGATGGAGCAGGGCTATCACTCGTACGCGCTGCCCTACAGCTGGGACGTCAAGCTCGGTCACAAGACCTGGAACGAGGCGGTCGAGGAGCTGGATGACCCGGTCGAGGACGACGCGGTCAAGGCGATGCTGTCCGAGATCGGCTACACGCCGAAACCGGTGAGCGAGCTCACTGCGTGGATCGTGGCCGAAGACCCCGCGGTGGTCATCGACCCCACCGAGCTTCGCCAGCATGTGGCCGATCGGGTGCCGAGTCATGCGGTGCCATCGCAGTTCGTGACGGTCGATGAAATCTCGCTCTCTCCCAACGGCAAGGTGGCGACCGAGGCACTCCCGGCTCCGACGCTGCGTCGCGATATCGGTGGCGAACGCACGCCCGCGTCGACGCCAGTCGAAGAGTCGCTGGTGAACATCTGGTCCGAGGTACTCGGACTCCACACCGTGGGTGTCGACGATGACTTCTTCGAGTTGGGCGGTACATCGCTCAAGGCCCTTGAGATGATCGTCTGGGTCGCCGAGTCCTACGAGATCGACCTTCCCGAGGTGGTGGCCTTTCAACACCGCACCATTCAAACCCTCGCCGCCGAGGTCGAAAAAGCGGTCCTGGAATCGGTGCTGGGCCTCTCGGGTGAGGACCTCAATGCGGCACTTGCCGACCTCGACAGCGGAGGCGAGCAAACGTGACCGAGCTCTCCGATGCCCAGCGCAAACTCCTTGAGGCCCGACTCGGAAAGACGGTCGGTACTGCAGAATCCCCGCGAACCGAACCGGTGGCGATTCCGGCCCACGCGGTCGAGGGTCCGCTCCCGCTCTCGGCCGGGCAACAGGCGCTGCTGTTCGAGTACCACCTCCGCTCTGCGGAGCCGGTCTACAACGTCACCCACTCCTACCGCATCACCGGCGACTTCGATCTCCATCGGTTCGGCCGGGCCGTGCGGCTCGTGACCGCCGCTCACGAGCCGCTCCACGTCTCCCTTGGAGCCGATCGCCGCGTTCTGCCCATCGATGAAGCGGTCTCCATCGAGTTCGTCGACCTCGATACGGCGACCAACAGCTCACTCTCGGACGCCTTCGATGATCTGGCCGCGCGGGTGGCGACCGAGCGCATCGACCTTGAAGCTGGCCCTCTGGTCCGCGTCGTCGTCTGTCCCCTCGGGGTTGACAGCTACGGAGTGATTCTGGCGCTGCACCATGTCTCGTGCGATGCCGGGTCGCTCGCTGTGTTCTGGGCTGACCTGGCAACGGTGTACGGCGGGTCCCCGCTGCCCGCTCGAGACCGAGGCTATGCCGACCACAGCCAATGGCAGCGATCCCGAACCACTGACGAAGATGTCGATTGGTGGATCGATCAACTGGGAGCCGCACCGCAGGTTCCCGCGATGGCGATGTTGCGCTCCAACGCCGAGCCCGATGGCTATCTCACCCGTCATCTCGAGGTGGCGACCGCCGCAATCGACGGCCTTGGCTCGCGCCCGCTCCCGGTGTTTCTCGCCGCATACGGCGCCGTCCTGCAGCACCTCGCAGCAGTCGACGAGCCGGCCATCGGCGTTGCGATGTCGACCCGCGATCATCCGTCGACCCAATCGATGGTCGGCTACTTTCTTTCGGTTCTGCCATTCCGTCTCCCCGTGGGCGATGCGACGTTCCGATCCCTGGTCGCCGAGGTCGAAACGCGGCTGGCCGGCGGCATGGGGCGACGCCATGTTCCCTTTGGCGACATCGTGCGGCGCTTTCGAGCCGAGCACACCGGCACCGATATCGATGCGCTCTCCCGCACGATGTTCGTCTTTGATGCCGCGCACGCGCCTGACCTTCCCGGCCTCGAGATCGAGCAGACGATTCATCCCAATGGCTCGTCGGTAGCCGACCTCACCCTGTTTGTGCGCCCAGCACTCGACGGGTGGGAAGCAGCGATTGAGTATCG
>CAZGVQ010000685.1:0-1999 GCA_964529355.1 uncultured Acidimicrobiales bacterium | reverse complement strand
GGGCTGCCTGGGTTGCCCGTTCGGAGAGCACATCGTCGGCAGTCCTTGGCCGGTCAAACGCCGCCGGCATCCGAAGCCACGGCTCCTCGGGCGCCGATGCTTCTATAACGGCTTCATCGCCTACCTGAATCGAATCGGGAGTCAGCTCACCGATTGCGAAGAACGATCCAATGCCAATCGCCGCCAACACGACAGCAGCAGCCAGCAACAAAGGCCGGCTCCGCGCGGCCCTGACTGGAGGTCGGATCGGGGGTTGCACAATCGAAGTGTTCAACGTGGTGAGCCGAGGCGATTCCTCGTTTGCGCGGGCCAGCAGCTCCAGAATCGTGTCGTCCTGGTCGGGTTTCATCGTGAAATTTCCTTCCGCAACTTTTCTTTGGCCCGAGCGAGCTGTTTCCGGACCGACCCTTCTGAGACGTCCAGCAGGTCGGCGACCTCTGGAATAGGTAGATCGCGCCAGTACATGAGATAGATGACGGCTCGTTGCTGGGCCGAGAGCGCTCCCAAAGAGGCTGTGACCTCCGGGTCTGCGAACGGGCTAAACCGCAGTTCGGGTTGTTCTGCCGGCGTGTTCATGTCGGCCCAGCGGCTTTCTCTAGCGCGACGCCGACCAGTAGCTCGGAGCCAGGACAAGCCTTCGAAGTAGACGGCCTTGTACAGGACCGACTTAGGTTGTCGAGCCTTCTCCCAAACCTCGCTGGTCAGCAACCGCAGAAGCGCGTTCGATACGACGTCCTGAGCATCGCCGGGTCCGACCAGGGTTGTGGCGAACGAAAGAAGCTCAACGCCATACTGCTCATAGGCAGCATCGATTCGCTCAACACTCACGCTCACCAACCGTACGTCGCCGCCGAATAGCCCTCGGTGTGACAGTCACGCCAAGAAACGCTGGCGATCAGTTGAGTGCAGCCGCTACAGCGTCGTCGATTGAGGTGGCTTCGAACTCCGTACCTTCGTCCAGCAGCCTTGCCGGGAGGCACCGGCGACCGGTTAGCGCGAGTGCCGGGTCGGAACCGAGTAGCGAGGCACCTATCTTGGTGATGAAGCGGGGCGCCGGAAGTCCGAAGCTGCGCCCAGTGGCCTTTCGATACGCAGCCATGAGTTCGCGATTTCGCACTGGCTCGGGGCCCGTCACATGAAACAGCCCTGACATGGTTTGATCGGTGACAGCTCGACAAAGGACCTCAAAGAAGTCGTCTGCGCCGATCCAGGAGACCCATTGCTGGCCCGATCCAACCGGCCCACCGAGGCCGAAACGGGCTAGTCGAGCGAGCTGCTTCGATGCCGGGTCGCCTTCGCCGCCTATCGCTATCCCGGGTCGGAGCAGCACGGTTCTCGGAGTGTTGGTCGTTGCGTCGGCAAAAGCGTTCTCCCACTGTCGACATACCTCGACTTGTTGGCGAAGGCCGGCTGACGGAACCGGAGTTTCCTCAGTGATGATCTCCTCGCCGCTGTCACCAAAGATCGCCAACGACGACAGCTGCACCCACGAAGCCGGAGGGTTGTCCATCCTCGCGACCGCTTGTCCGACCAGGCGCACCGTGTCGGCACGTGACGAGATCAATTCGTCGATATTGGATTTGGTGGGCCGACAGTCGACCCGCTTTCCAGCAAGATGGACGATGACGTCGGCGCCGTCGAGAGCCGAAGTCCACTCGCCGAGAGTCCGTGCGTCCCAATGAATGTGTTCCCAGCCATCGTGGCTTGCCGATGGCCCACGACCGATGACGGTCACCCGGTGGTCTTCGGCAGCAAGGCGCTCGCGAAGACCGCGTCCGAGGAAACCCGATCCGCCAACTAGCACCACGCTCAGGCCGGAAGTCGACATGCGCACAACCTACCGGTACGAACATCAAGCAACGGTGAATCGGCTTCCACCCATTGGATTACAACCGCATGAGGTCCCCTATGTGGCGGCGTTGCTCGCTCAACCGGCGGTGAACCGGGCCTCGGGGATAACAGCGGTAGCGGTGATTTCGACAAGCAGATCAGGTGCGAC
>CAZGVQ010000684.1:0-2000 GCA_964529355.1 uncultured Acidimicrobiales bacterium | reverse complement strand
GCCGCGGAAGGAATGAATGCCGTTCTCTGTGGTTTCTTCAACGTCGGAAAAGCCAAGACCCGATCATCGTCGGTTTCCGACCGAAAGAAAAGTCTGACGAAAGCCGGGAACTCCTACCCTTGCAGCAACGTTCCGTTACCGAACCATCGGAACTTCTAAAACTCGAATTTTTTCCATAACGGCCGAAAGACCACTATGACCACCACCAACCCCACACTGTCCAGTGAGGGCGACGACTCACTGGGCGGATCCGCAGGCGGCGACCCGTCCGACATCGTCGACCCGGATGAGCGCAAAGCGGTACTGAAGCATCGCCGCGGAAGTCGCTGGACCCACTGGATCAACTTCCCGCTTTTGACGATCATGATCTACACCGGGTTGCGGGTGTACTGGGCCGACCTCCGGAATCCCGTCGGAGTCGGCATCGGTGCGTGGCATTGGTTCGACCTCTTCCCCGACTGGTTCAACGAATCGCTCGGACTCGAACGAAGGCTGGCTCGAGGCCTGGCCTTCCACCTCACCTTTGGTTGGCTATTCGCCATCAACGGTGCGATCTACACCATCTACACGCTGGCCACCAAGGAATGGAAGCACCTGGTCCCCGGCAAGGGCGCCCTTAAAGACAGCATGCATGTGGTCATGCACGACATGAAGCTCAGCAAGGAGGCGCCAGCGCACGCGGGCCGCTACAACGCTGCGCAGCGCATCACCTACAGCCTCATCATCATCATGGGACTCGTGGCGCTCCTTACCGGTTTCGCCATCTACAAGCCCTCGCAGCTCAGCCTGCTCACCAGCGCATTCGGCGGCTACGAAGCGGCCCGAAGGATTCACTTCTTTGTCACCCTCGGATTCGTTGCCTTCTTTGTGGTGCACATCCTCCAGGTAGCCCGTGCCGGGTTCCCAAACTTCTGGAGCATGATCACCGGCTACGAACTTGAACCAAAAGCCAAGGCTGTCGCCAAGACCGACACCACGATCGACCCCCAAGACCCCAGCAAGAATGAAAAGGCGGTGCGGTGATGACCGAACCAACCGACCAGACCACCCCGGAATCCTCTGAGTCCTCCGGCTCCTCGAGGGGACCAGCCCAGACCATCAGCGTGGAGGACTTCAAGAAGAAGTCACGCCGATCGTTCCTCTTCGGCAGCATCGCCGCAGCCGCCGGCATCGTCGGCTACCGCAGCATTCTGTTCCAGGAACCAGCCGTCGACGACAACATCCCGGGCACACTCCGGGCCGGTCTCGAACTGAACGAAGACGTCTGGTCGACCCTGTTCCGTGAGGGACACAACGCCCCCACCTTCAGCGCCTCGGAATCCTCGGTGCTGCGGGTCAACGGCCGCCACGGCATCCGCTCCGACATCAACCTCGATACCTGGCAACTCCAGGTCCGCGGACCCGACGGCGAGGTCTGGGGCACCCACGTGCTCTCCGACATCCAGGAGCTTGAGCGCCACGAGATGATCATCGAGCACAAATGCATCGAAGGCTGGAGCCAGATCACCACATGGGCGGGCGCCCGATTCAGCGATTTCGCTGAGCTGTACGCCGACCGGGGTGCCGCTGACTACAACTTCGTCTCGCTGGTCACCCCCGACCGCGAGTACTACGTCGGCCTCGACATGGAAACGGCCCTGCACGAGCAGACGCTGCTGGCCTACGACATGCACGGCGGAGAGTTGGATCTCGATCACGGCGCTCCCCTTCGCCTGGCGACGCCGCTCAAATACGACATCAAGCACCTCAAGCGAGTCGGCAGCATCCAGTTCACCAACGAACAACCGGCAGACTTCTGGGCCGAACGCGGATACAGCTGGTACGCCGGGCTGTAATTCTGGTCGCTCGCTCACAAGCTCGCTCCCTCAACGCTTCGCTACCGGCCTCAGCGCCCCAGTCGTCCTCCGCCCACTCCGGACGACCCCAACCTCTCTCACCAAAAAAGTTAACCAAAGGTGCCTGGCACCTTTGGTTAACTTCAGCCATCGGCCATTCAACGC
>CAZGVQ010000683.1:0-2006 GCA_964529355.1 uncultured Acidimicrobiales bacterium | reverse complement strand
GGTGGTTCGGTTGACGCCAACCAAGATCACCGCCCTCGACGACGTCTCGGCGTAGCCCAACCAAAAGCGTCTGGCCCGCGGCGCAGATCAACTTCGGCGCGTTGCTTCCGATGGAAAACACGACAAGTGTCTTTCTGGAGGCGGAATGCTACGCAAACATCGGACTGACTACCCGGTACTCGGCGTGCTGCTGGGTGCCGTCGTCGGATTGGCGGCCGCACTTCTCGTCAGCGTCGGGAGTGCCAACGCTCAGGGTGCTGCGATGTGCAATGGCTTGCCGGTCACGATATTGGGAACCAGCGGGGACGATGATCTCGTAGGGACCGCGGGAGACGATGTGGTCTCACTGCTGGACGGTGACGACACCCTCGACACGGGTGCAGGCAACGACACCGTTTGCGACGGCGCAGGCGGCTTCACTATCGACACCGGAGCGGGAGCCGACACCATCATCACCGGTCCGTCGAAGGAGGGATTTTGGAGCACGCTCAAATCTGGTGACGGCGACGACATGGTTCACGTCACAGTCGATACAACTCTAGGTGCTGGCATCGAAAGCGGTCCGGGACAAGACTTCATCGAGGTGCTCGGATCAGGGGCTGTGCAGGTTCATGGCGGGGGAGGGTCCGACCTCATCTTCGCCCTTGAGGAAAACTGGAGTGCACCTCAGCTGATCGATGGCGGCTTCGGCGACGATCAGATCTTTGGTTGGGACATTCGCGGCAGCGGCGGCGATGACCACCTGACCTTGATCGGCGCAGGCGGTGTCGCCCATGGTGGCGGCGGCGACGATCGAATCACAGGCACCGACGGAACCGACGTCATTCGGGGCGGCGACGGTAACGACCGGATCATCGCACGAGGCGGCGACGACGTCGTAAAGAGTGAAAACGGGGATGATTTCGTCAATGGTGGTGCCGGCAACGACCAGCTCGAAGGCGGCCGTGGGAACGATGTACTCAAAGGAGGAACCGGTGAAGACCGGCTTCTAGGCGAAGACGGCGACGACACGGTGAAGGGCGGAGCAGGCAAGGACAATCTGATCGGTGGCCTCGGTCTCGACCGTCTCTACGGCGGGTCGGGTAACGACGCGGTCACCGACCGCGACGACGGGGCCGAGATGCGGGGCGGGAAGGGCGCCGACAACCTCGTGCTACTGATCGAGGACGTCGAATCTTCGATAAAGGCTGGCCCGGGTTCTGACAGCATCGTTGCGGTCGGCAGCATGGTCGAGGTGCACGGCGACGGTGGTCCGGACGAAATTCGGGTCCAGTTGGAGAACTCCAGTGTCTACGGCGATGCCGGGCACGATCTTGTGATCTACCGCGCAATGGGCCGCGGGCTTAGCTTCTTTCTCGGTTCCGGTGACGATCAGATCGTCGACTACCCCGGAGTTCGGCACCGCAGCGGAATCGAGGCGAGCGGCGGACCGGGCGATGACTTCCTCATGGGCACGACTCTCGACGACACCCTGAAAGGCAACTCGGGCCGTGACTTCCTCGATGGTCGGCCGGGCAACGACTCGGTCGATGGGGGCAAGGACAGCGACTCGGTTGCTGGCGGGCTTGGCCGCGACGTCGTGACCGGCGGCGGCGACACCGATTACTGCCTGTTTGGCCACTTCGACCTCGTCGACATCGACGACCCCGAGGGAATCATCACCTGGGAAGGCCCTCCGGACCGCGGCGATACTGGAAACTGCGAAGAGACCTGGGGCGAAACCGGATATTGGATCTATCGGCGCGACAGTCTCTGGAACTTTGAAGCCGGCAATCTCTCCTACGAGGCGAGAAAGATCGGGGTGAATGTGTACGGCCTGGAGGCCGATGTCCAACCCGCTGATAGCAATCCCGCCGATCGCAATGTGTCCGAGCCTACGAAGCCCGCCGGGCACGCGCTTGCAGAATGATGTTGCTGCAAGCTCTGTAGTCGTGGTGGCCTTCGGTCAGCAGCGCTAAGAAATCTTGGGCGCGTCGGCATCGACGAACTGTTCGCGCAGCTCGCGC
>CAZGVQ010000682.1:0-2020 GCA_964529355.1 uncultured Acidimicrobiales bacterium | reverse complement strand
CTATCCTCTCGGTTCCGATCGTGGCGTCTATCGCTGAAGCCTCGATGCGTGCGGTGCCTCGCGAACTGCGCGAGGCGAGCTATGGGCTTGGGGCGCGCAAGGCAACTACTGCGCTCCGAGTGGTGTTTCCCGCCGCGTTGTCCGGTATCTCGGCCGCGATCATCGTGGCCGTCTCTCGGGCCATCGGCGAAACGATGGTGGTGTTCATCGCGGCGGGCGGTTCCGGTGGCGCAATCTTTGAGGCGAATCCTTCAGAGCCGGGCCAGACCATCACCGCAGCCATGGCCTCGCTCGGTGCCGGCACCGACAGCGTCGCCGGTTCGGGTATCGCGTTCCAGAGCCTCTACTTCCTCGGTGCCCTTCTGTTCGTAATGACGCTGCTCCTCAATGTGTTCTCCGACGCAATCGTTCGCCGATTCCGACAGGTGTATTAACCCATGACCACTGTTTCTTCTCCCGGCTCCGGGCCGTCGACCACCACCCGACCCAGGCTTACCCTGGAAAGCCTGAAACGCCAGCGCTCGAAGGACACCTTTGGCCAGGTGTTCCAGGGGCTGCTGCTTCTCGCCGTAGCGATTGCGTTCGCAATGGTGCTGACCGTGCTGATCACGGTGCTGATCGACAGTGCCGATGTTCTGTTCGTCCAGTTCTGGGATTTCCTGACCAACCGGAGTTCCAGCAATCCGGGCCAGGCCGGCGTTGCGCAAGGTATCCGCGGCAGCATCATCATCGCTGGCATCGTCACCGTGACCGCGTTTCCGGTTGGAATCGGCGCGGCGATCTACCTCGAGGAGTACGCGGCCGACACCGCCTTCACCCGGCTGATTGAAGTCACGGTGCGGAACCTGGCTGGCGTGCCGTCAATCGTCTACGGACTCCTCGGACTGGCCGTGTTTGTCCAGGGACTGCGCGGCATTACCGGCGGCAGTTCGGTTATATCGGCCGGGTTGACGCTGGCGATTCTTGTTCTTCCCATCGTGATCATCACGGCGAGCGAGGCGATCCGGGCCATACCCAGCGCGCTTCGCGAAGGCGCTTACGGCCTTGGAGCCACGCAGTGGGAAGTTGTCCGTACCCAGGTCCTTCCTGCCGCCATGCCTGGGATCCTCACCGGTGCAGTGCTGTCGATCGCACGGGCGCTCGGCGAAGCTGCACCGCTGTTGGTCATCGGTGCAGCAGCGTTCTACTCCACCGGATTCCAGGGTCAGCTCGAACAGTTGCAGGGAGCGTTCACAGCGCTGCCGATGAACGTGGCCATCTTTGCCAAGCTCCCGGCGGACGTGTGGGCCGGACATGCTGCCTCCGCCAGCGTCGTCGTACTCGTGTTGGTCTTCGCCATCAACCTCGTCGCGATCATTGCCCGGGCCCGACTGTCCAAAAAGCTTGGACGATGACCACAGCAAACACCCATAATCCAAAGGTTCTCATGTCTGACGAACTACCGTCTTCCAGAGTGAACAAGGCTCTGGACAGTACGACCCAAGAAGGTGCAGACGCCGGTGCTGGCGACCAGGGGCGCGATGCGGATCCGGAGAAGGTCTTCACCGTCCGGGATCTCAACGTCTACTACGGCGACTTTCGAGCCGTTGTCGATGTGGGCCTCGATGTTCACGAACGCGAAATCACCGCCTTCATCGGCCCATCGGGTTGCGGAAAGTCCACGGTGTTGCGCTGTTTCAACCGGATGAACGATCTCATCGATATCGCACGGGTCGAGGGGCAGCTGTTGTTCCACGACATCGACCTGTACCACCCCGACGTCGACCCGGTTGCGGTGCGACGACGTATCGGAATGGTCTTTCAGAAGCCCAACCCGTTCCCCAAATCGATCTACGACAACGTTGCCTACGGTCCCAAGATTGCCGGGATCGGGGGCGATCTCGATCAACTGGTTGAGGAATCGTTGAAGGGCGCTGGACTCTGGAACGAAGTGAAGGATCGTCTCGATACGTCTGCGCTGGGGCTCTCAGGCGGTCAGCAGCAGCGGCTGTGCATCGCTCGGGCGATTGCGGTGGCACCC
>CAZGVQ010000681.1:0-2034 GCA_964529355.1 uncultured Acidimicrobiales bacterium | reverse complement strand
CGGCGGGTGCCGTTGGTGGTGGCCATCGGGGGCTTTGGCCCAGCGGTCGACGAAGGCATAGCGGCCCTTGACGGCTGGGGGCGAGCGGCGCGCGCCATGGTCGATTGTTCCGGTGTTGTGCCGACGATCGCGGTTGTCACCGGCCCGGTAGTTGCCGGCCCGGCTCTGCTCCTCGGACTCGTCGATTTCGTCATCACTCTCGACGAGTCCTACACCTTTGTCGGCGGGCCTCGAATGGTCACCGAATACACGGGCGTACCCATCGACGCGACCGAACTCGGCGGTCCGCAGGTGCACGATCGCACCAGTGGACTCGCCAGTTTCTGTGTTGGCGACCTCAACGAAGCGTTCGCCCTGATCGACGACCTCCTCTCGTATCTGCCCTCAAGCGCCGACTCCACGGCCGACGACCTGGCGACCAACGATCCCAGCGATCGCTCGCTCGACTCGGTTTTCGACATTCTGCCGGACACGCCCACCGGCAGCTACGACGTCAGGGATGTCATTGCCGAGGTCGTCGATGACGGCTTGATCCTCGAACCAAAATCCGCATGGGCCGCCAATCTCGTCACCGCGTTCGCGACCGTTGGCGGCATGCCGGTCGGCGTGGTCGCCAACCAACCCCAGACGGTGGCCGGAACACTCGACATCGCCGCATCGCAAAAGGGTGGCCGATTCGTCGGCCTCTGCGACGCCTTCAACCTGCCACTACTGACCTTTGTCGATACGTCCGGCTTCTATCCTGGCAAGGACCTCGAGTGGCGCGGAATGATCCGGTACGGCGCCCAGCTGGCGTTCGCGTACTCGCGAGCCACGGTGCCCCGGGTGGCGGTAACCCTTCGGAAGTCTTATGGGGGCGCCTACATCGTGATGGACTCAAAACACATCGGCAACGATCTTTCCTTTGCGTGGCCCAGCGCAGAGATTGCCGTGATGGGTGCCAAGGGTGCGGTCGAGATCCTCCACAGACGCGCCGACGATGAGGAACGGGCTGCGCTTCAGGCCGACTACGAAGATCGGCTTCTCAACCCCTATATCGCTGCCGAACGCGGCTCGATCGAGGCGGTGATCGATCCTGCGGACACGCGCCGACAGGTGGTCGAGGCGTTCGAGATTCTTCGAAACAAGCGCGAACGTCTTCCCCGACGCCGCCACGACAACCTGCCGCTCTAGCTCGCAACCGCTCGCCGGGGACACTCGCGTCCGAAATCATCTCGTCGCGGATCTTATCTACCGACGGGTTTCGACTAGTGTGAGGCCCGACATATACGGGCCGTCAATGAAGATGGCCGACTGGTTGCGGGCTTGACACAACCCAGGGCCGAGCGGGGTGCTCCCATGCTCTTGCGCTGCGTCACGCCCGCATCTCAGAGCTGTCAATATCCCAGAACTCCAGCACTGCTTCTTGTTTCGCATGGCAAACAAGACCAAAACCTCATAAGGGAAGCCGAGCCTCGTGGCCGACACCATCACCATCACCGACAACCGCACCGGCGAATCGCTTGAGATTCCCATCGAGCATGGTGGCGTCGACGCCGCAGAGTGGCGGAAACTCCTGCCGGGTATCTGGTTTCACGACCCGGGACTCGCCACAACCTCGAACGCGCTGAGCTCCATCACCGACCTCAACGGCATCGACGGCATTCTGCGATACCGCGGCTACCCGATCGAGCAGTTGGCCGAGCAGTCGACGTTCCTCGAGGTCGCGTACCTGTTGGTCCACGGCGAACTCCCGACCCAGGACGAACTCGATACCTGGACCCACGAGATCACCCACCACACCTACGTTCACGAGAACTTCCGCAAGCGGTTCAACGACGCATTCCACTACGACGCGCACCCGATGGGCATGCTCACCTCAAGCGTCGCCGGACTCTCCACCTTCTACCCGGAGGCAAAAGAGATCGAGAACCCCGAAGTTCGGCACCAGCAGATCATTCGCCTTATCGCCAAGATGCCCACCATCGCTGCGGCGGCCTACCGGTACAGCCAGGGCCTTCCCTACGTCTACCCCGACAACGACCTTCCGTATGC
>CAZGVQ010000680.1:0-2037 GCA_964529355.1 uncultured Acidimicrobiales bacterium | reverse complement strand
GTCGGGTCGCGCGTGATATCGAAGCGTTCCGGGTCTTCCCAACGTTTCGGGTCACGGTTCGGCCCGCCAACGATGATCGAAATGTCCTGCCCCTCGACCAAGTCAACACCGCCAATCGATGTTGCAGCCGCCGTTCGCTGCCCGACGGCATAGAACGAGGGACGATGCCGAAGCACTTCTTCAACGACTCCGCGCGCCAGACCATCGGGATCTGCGGCGAGCAAGGCGAGTTGGTCGGGATGGCGGGCGAGTTCCAGAACAACGCTGGTCATCGCCGACAACGTCGATTCGATGGCGCCGCCAAAGATGTTGGTGAACAGCACGACGAGTTCGTCGTGGGTGAGGCGGTTGCCGTGTTCCTCCGCATCGATAAGGGCAGAGAGCAGATCGTCGCGGGGCGACTGCCGACGTTCTTCCACCAGGCCGCCGACGAAATCCATCAGCACCTCAAAGGTGTGGTTTGCCTTGTCGCGAATCTCCTGGGTCACGTTGGGACCAAACGCGTCAGCACTCCCCTGGCCCATCGTCGATGCCATCTGGATCGCTTGTTCGATATCGATACCCAGAAACTCGGTGATCACGAGGAACGGCGAAGACCGAAACGCAGCACGAATATCGACTTCGGCGATGCCCGACGACCCGGCGGCGCCACGCAAGGCTGACTCCACATGACCGCGAGCCGCCTCACGCATACGACCGGTTGAACGCACGGTCATCGCCCGGTTGACCAGGCCTCGAAGCCGCTGGTGATCCGGTCCGTTCCGGGCGCCGATGGAGAAGCGTCGCCACTCATAGAGCGGGTCGCCGGGTTTGAATCCGCGCTCGTCGAGCGCCTCGAGTCCATTGTTCTCGAGCGATGGCGACTTCTTGATCGCCTCAGCGTCGGCCCAGCGCAAGAAGATCGGCATACCGTCGGGATCCTCGGCGACCCCCGAAGCATCGCGAGCGGCGTTCAACGTTGGGTACGGGTCTTGCCACCACGCTTCATCGTCGAGCGGTATGACAGGTAGACCCATTAGCTAGCGAGTCGAGACAGCATCGAGGGCCTCGCGAATAGGCAGGTAGTGGTCTTCGCCAACTTCAACAAAGTGCTGCAGTGATGCTGCCTCAAGCTCTTTTCGCATGGCAGCGTCTTCGTTGCTGGCAAGGAGCGCCTGACGTACCGACGCGACGATGCCTGGGGCGAGGTCGGCCCGGGCCACCAGGGGTTGTACCGGCCACGGGCCGAGGCGTTGCACAACGCGCAGTGCTGCGACGTCGGGGTCCGTTGCGCTTCTCATCGCCCGCACGACCGAATCGACGACCGCGGCATCCACCTCTCCGGCAACAAGGCGGTCGAGCGAGTAGTGATGCCCGCCGGTGAAACACAGATCGGCGAACGTATCGGGGTTCGCGCCCAGCTCGTGCGCGGCAATGCGAAAGGCGTAGTGCCCGCTCAGCGACACTTCGTCGTTGCAGCCGATGGATCGACCGGTGAGATCAGCGAATGAAGCGATCGGCGAGTCTTGGCGCACGACCACATCGCCGAAGTACACCGGCAGCCCGGCAGAGCCAGGATCATCGGGGACCCACGCAACACCCACCAGCTGTACCGACGGCTTCGCACCACGGGTGGCCAAATCGACAAACGACGTCGAGCAGATCCAGCCCAGGTCGGCGGATCCATCGGCGAACGGGTCATCGCCCGGCGCTGGCCCCGAACGCGTCTCATCAAGCTCCAGCTCAGCGCCTGCCACCTCGGCGATCCGCTCGAACAATGAAACCGGAAAGCCGGGAACCATGTAGGACAACAGCCGAAGGCCAGGACGACTCACGCCGTGAGACTACCGCCCGCGCAGAGCGCCTGGCGCCCCTTGCCATATGTCTACATTCCCACCACTCACCCCGTACTCGCCCACGTATGGCGCCAGCCGGGACGCCAGGCCAACCTCGCACGGGCGCTTCAGAACTTCGAGATCCACGCACTCGACGATGCCCTGCCCGTCGGCCGCAAGCTGGCCGAATCGGAAACCTCCGATGTGGTCGACGCCCACCTGG
>CAZGVQ010000679.1:0-2047 GCA_964529355.1 uncultured Acidimicrobiales bacterium | reverse complement strand
ACGTGTTGGCTTTCAACAACCACTTCTCGGTCATCGGAGCCGGCTTCGATTACCCGACCGAGTTCAACAGCGACCCGTCGATCCTTCAACCAACCGCCAACCCCAACATGGAGGGCGGCGCCTATGTCACCACAGGCGACTACGGCAAGCTGCTCCTCATGCACCTTCGCGACGGCATGTGCGGCGACGAGCAGGTGCTTTCACCGGACGCGCTGGCGGCCATGCATGGCGACCGCATCGCAGCCGCGTATGACGGCGACGCATGGGCGCCCGAAACCGGCTATGGCATGGGCTGGTGGGTCGATCGCCCAACCGGTCGACTCAACGACGGCGGCGCCTACGGCAGCGTCCCCTGGCTCGACCTCGAAGACGGCTACGGGGCCTTCCTGGTGGTCGAAGCCGACTCGAGCACCGGCAACAACCTCGCGGAACTCCTCTACGACATCATCGAAGAAGCAGCAACCGCCTAGCGGTTTAGGAGGTTCGGGGTTGGGTTCTCTATGTCGAGCAGGCGGCTGAGGGACTCGGTGACCATGTTGCCTACTGCGGGGTTCATCTCGTCGGGCAGCAGGCCCGAAGCCACCAGGCGGTCGCCGAGACGGATGAAGATCGCCGCGAAGCGCATTGCTGCGAATACTTCCCAGTAGTGCGCATTGCGGACTTCGCGGCCTGAGACCTGCTCGTAGTAGGCCACCATCTCCTCGCGGGTTGGGAACCCCTCCATGCGTTCGGCCTCGATGTCGTCGAACGTCATCCGGTCGAACATGAGCCACCAGCCGATATCGGCCTCGGTGGGTGACAACGCACAGGCTTCCCAGTCGAGCACCGCTGCGGCCTCGTAGTCCTGCCAGATGATGTTGCCGTGGCGGGCATCGCCCCAACTGAGGCCAACCCGTTCGTCCTTGGGGTCATTGGCTGCGAGCCAGTCGAGGGTTGCGTCCATCACCGGATGCTCACGACCGTCGAGCTCAGCGGCAACGAAGGCTCGATACAGATCGATCTGATGCTGCACGGTCGGCTCACCCGTGCCGCTGGGGTCGAGCCAGTCAAGGCCGGCCGCCTTCCAATCGATGGCATGGATGGCCGCCATGGCCTCCAGGCCACTCTCGTTCATACGGCGACGGTCATCGGGCGTGGCCTCGTCGATGAGAAAGCCTTCCTGGCTGTACCGGGGGTTGTCGGGCGGGATGACTCCCTCGACAAAACCCATGGCGTAGAACTCGCGACCCATGACCGAGGTGTCGGATTCGTAGGGCAGCAGCGGAGGGATCGGTGCCGATGAGTTGGCAGCCACCACACCCATAATCCGATGTTGTAGCGCCGACGACACTGCGCAAGCCGGGGTTTGGATGGGGAACATGCCGCCATCGTCGGGCTCGATGCGTCCGACGAACCGTTCGCTGCGAGCATCGCCACCTTCGGTCCAGTTGACCGTGAACATGACGGTTTCGTTCGAGAAGCCGGTGGACACCGGGATGTCCAGGTCGGTCACCGTCACGTCGGAACGGTCGCTGAAGTGACTGGCAAACCACCCGGCGAGCTTGTCGTTGTACTCGCTTCGGTCAACCGTGAACTTTGGCGCGTTGAACTGTTCGGCGTCGGTGGATTCGGTGTCGTCGCTCATCAGCACCTTGCTACCCGATGGGCCCGGCTCGAAACCAATCACGGCGACCGGGTTTCTTTCCGACGGGAGCCGGTCGTGCGAGACTCCACCCATGAGTGCTTTCTCCTTAAACAAGAAACCTCTGCACGTGGGCACCGAGCAGCGGCCGCTCTAGATGACCGATCTCAAACTCGGCTACGGCCTCGAGCTCTACCGCGGCGCCCAGCTCGAGGTTCCTGTGGCCACCGTGCAGCGGTGCGAGGCGCTCGGCTACGACATCGTGTGGACCGCCGAAGCGTACGGGTCGGACGCGATGACACCGCTGGCTTATCTGGCAGCCACCACATCGAAGATTCGACTGGGCACCGCGGTGGTGCAGATCGCCGCCCGAACGCCGGCCGCGACCGCCATGCAAGCCATGACCATCGACGCGATGGCCGGCGG
>CAZGVQ010000678.1:0-2048 GCA_964529355.1 uncultured Acidimicrobiales bacterium | reverse complement strand
TCCTCGCAGGCCTCACCCAACCACGTGTACCGCGATACCGGCACCTACACCGCTCGGCTAACGGTGAGCGACGGGCAACTTTCCGCGTCATCGGAGCCGATCACCATTCAGGTGGGCTCGGCCCCAACGGTGCGGATCAACGTACCTGCCGGAGCTGACGATTTTCAGGCGGGTGACTCGCTTCGTTTCACCGCGACCGCCAGCGACGCCGACGGCGAGATCGACGACTCGAGCTTCCGCTGGTCGGTGCTGTTCGACCACGACGATCACCAACACCCGGTGTCGACCGCCGAAGGCAGGCGTTCCATCGTGCTCAACGTTCCTCGAACCGGCCACCCTTTCGAGGGCGACACCGGCTTTTCGGTATCGGTCACCGTGACCGACGATGATGGTCTCAGCACCACCAGAACCAGCCGGATCAAACCCCGCAAGATCCGCGTGAACATCGGTTCGAATCTTGAGGGTGGCCTGGTCGCCGTCGATGGCATCGCCCACACGACACCGTTCCGTATCGATACGGTGCCCGCCTTCAGACACACCTTGTCGATACCGGCCCGAGCCTTCATCGATGACAAGCGAGCGGTGTTCGAGGGCTGGACCGATAGCGAGGATCGATTCCGCATCATCAGTGCCACCGGTGGAGCCACCTATACCGCGATCCTCAACAGCCCCGATGTCGATCGAACCGAAGACGGTCTGCTGGCCACCTACGACTTCGCAGCAACCACTGCGGATCAGTCCGATGGGATCCTTCGCGACAGCTCGGGCGTCGGCAAGGCTCTCCCGCTGACCGTCGAGGACCCATCAAAGGTGGCATTCGACGCTGAATCGGTTGCCTTTGGCGGCACCGCAGCGGTCAGTACCGGCAATGCTCGCAAGGTGACGCGAGCAATCTCTGGCAGCGACGCGTTCACCATCGAAACCTGGATCGATCCTTCCGGTTCCCGAGTCGGAGTCAACCAGTTGGTGGCGATCGAACGCACCAAGGCGTCGATTACCGCGGGACTCGGAATGCAGCGATTCAGGTCGGGCCAGGTCCGCTTCACCGTAAGCACTGCGACCTCCGAAACCGGTAGGGCCGGCACCACCCTCAAGTCCGGCGATGTCTCGCTGGTGGCTGGAGAGCTCAACCACGTGGTGGCGACCCGCACCGAGGCCGGCGTGGTTCGTCTCTTCGTGAATGGCGAACTCGTCGATGACTGGCAGGTCCGGGGCGATCTCCTCAGAGCCGACCGGCACAAAGTTGCGGTGGGCGCCCGGGTGAACGGCGGGCAAACCTTCGCTGGCGACATGCACCTTGCCGCCATCTATGACGAGGCGCTGCCGATCCGAACCATCCGCCAGCACTACCAGGCCGGACCGAACCCCTAGGGTTGTCCGATCACCTGGCAACCTGAGTTCTGAAGCTCAGCGATTGCCGTTTGGCCATCGCCAGGTTCGAGATTGACGGCTCTCGCCGCCTCGGTGAGTACCGAGACCCCATAGCCGTTGGCTACGGCATCGAGCGCAGTGGCCTTCACACAAACGTCGAGCGCGAGCCCGACGACCACGACCTCAGCGATGGAGCGATCTGCCAGCATCGAATCGAGTTCGGTGGGCTGCTCTTGCTCGGTCACGGGATCGCGCATGGTGAATCCCGAGTAGCCGTCTTCGCCATTGGTGCCCTTCTGCACCACCGGACCGACTACTTCGAGGTCCTCGCACAGCGCTGCCCCCCACGTGCCGGCCACGCAATGCACGCGCCATACTCCACCGCCGGTGTCGAAGTGCGGAGTCGCCTGCGGGTGCCAGTCCTGGGTGTACACCACAAACGAGCCGGCGGCCTGGGCCTGACCGATGTGCTGATTGACCGTGCTGATGATTTCGTCGCCGCCTTGAACGAAGAGGCTCCCTGCCGGGTCGGCGAAGTCGTTCTGCATGTCGACCACCACAAGGGCGGTCCGGGGTCCGTAGTTCGGGAGCGGGGCCATAAGCTGTGAGTTTATGGGAATTGCACAACGCGCATGGGCCGAGAAAGCGCTGTTTCTCGACAACTACCAGCTCACGAT
>CAZGVQ010000677.1:0-2049 GCA_964529355.1 uncultured Acidimicrobiales bacterium | reverse complement strand
CGGTGAGGAAGGCCCGGTCTGCGCCCCGCCTGAGCGACCGACCCGTCGACGGCCCGGGCATCCCTAGCGGATCTCGACGGCGGCTTCGCCGATCGCGGCGAGGATTTTGGCGTAGCCCGTGCAGCGGCAGAGGTTGCCCGACAAACCGATACGAATATCTTCCTCGCTGGGTTCGGGCTGGCGATCGAGGAGCGCGTGGGCGCTCATGATCATGCCAGGGGTGCAGAATCCACATTGCACCCCGCCGAGCTCGAGCATCTTGGCCTGGAGCGGGTGAAGCTGATCGCCGTCAGCCAAACCTTCGATGGTGGTGATCTCGCGGCCTTCCGCCTGCGCGGCCAGGTACGAACAGGAGTTCACCGGTTGGCCATCGAGGAGCACCATGCAGGCTCCGCATTCGCAGTCGTCGCAGCCCTCCTTGGTGCCGGTGAGGCCGACCTCGGTGCGAATCACGCTGAGCAGGTTTCGGGTCGCGTCGGCAGCGATGGGGTAGGAGATGCCGTTGACCGTGAGGGTCATCTGATGCATCGGTTCAGCGGTTGTCATCGTGCTGCTCCGATTCCGATGGCCCGGTTCACCGGGATTGCGATGGTTTCGCCGCTGGCTCGGCGGGCCGCTGCTTCGAGCGCCCGTCGGGCCATGACGCCAACCGTGTGTCGGCGATAGCGGTCGCTGGCCCGCAGGTCGCTGATGGGGGTGGCGGTTTCGGACGCGATGTCGGCCACGGCGGCAAGTGTTGTGTCATCAACCGGTTTACCTGAGACGGTGTCGCCCAGATCGACGGGAAGGATTGTGGGCGCAACAGCGGTGAGCGCAATCTGCGCTTCCGCGATGTTGCCGTCGGGGTCAAGGGTGACACTGGCCGCTGCCCCGACCACCGCAATTTCCATCGCACGGCGGTATTCGAGCCGCACGTAGGCACTGCCAGAATTGGCAGGTGGTGCGGGCATGTTGAGCGCGACACAGAGTTCATCGCCGCCGGCGCTGATCTGTCCGGGTCCGGTCCAGAGTTCGTGCATGGACACCTGACGCGATGCGGTGGTGGTTTGCAGTTCGGCGGTGGCCCCGAGCACCATCAGCGGCGCCCCGGTGTCCATGGCCGGCGACCCGTTCATCACGTTGCCTCCCAGGGTTCCGACGTTGCGGGTACTGGGCGAGCCGACCAGCGCAGCTGCGTCGGCGATGGCGCTGTAGTGCCCGACGAGGGTGGGGTCGACCATCAGTTGGGCATGAGTGACCATGGCCCCGATACGGAGGCCTTCGTCGTTCAGCGCCACACCCGCCAACTCATCGAGACGGTCGATGGCCACCAGCGTGTCGGGTAGGGGCGACTTGCCCTGACGAGACGCCACCACAAGGTCCGTGCCGCCAGCCACCGGGCGTGCGCCATCGGCGAGTGCCTGAAGTGCCTGGTCGAGGTTCTGTGCGATCGAGAAGGTGGTCATGAAGCCTCCCAAACCCGCTCGGCGGTCATGGGAAGTTGTCGCACCGGCTGGCCGAGGACCTTGGCGATGGCGTTGGAGATGGCCGCGGCGGTGGGAACGTTGGGTGCCTCGGCCAGTCCTTTGGCGCCTCGCGGGCCGGCTTCGGTGGTGGGCGTTTGGATGAACGAGGTCGTGATGGTGGGGGCGTCGGCGAAGGTCTGGAGTTTGTATTCGAGCAGCGCCGGGTTCTTTTGGCGGCCATCGTCGCCATACACCGTGCCCTCGGTGAGTGCCTGCCCGATTCCCATCAGGACTCCGCCCTCCACCTGTCCGTGAGCGGCGATCTCATTGATGATGGTGCCCGAGTCGTGGGCACAGGCGATGCTGAGAACGCGGGTGACCCCGGTGTCGCGATCGACCCGCACCCGAACGGCGTGGCAGGAGAACTGTGGTGCGGCCCAGGCCGCAACGCCCTGATCGCCCACACAGTTCATGCCGGGGATCTCGGGATACTCGGGCGGAATCGGCGAACCCTTGCCGATAAGCATCTCGCCGCCCGCGGCCGTTTCGGCCAACTCGGCAATGGTGACCGACTTATCCGGCGACCCGGCGACGTGCGCTGAGC
>CAZGVQ010000676.1:0-2049 GCA_964529355.1 uncultured Acidimicrobiales bacterium | reverse complement strand
CCCCCTGGGATTCGGGTGAGATCGTTTTGGTGCAGGAGAGCAGCGAGCGCAACCTGTTGCCGATCACGCCGCTGAAGTACGAGGACGACGCAGCCTTCTCGAGCACTCAGGTCATCGAGGCCCTCACCAGAAACTCCGACGACGTCTTCGTCGGCAGCGACTACCGAGATGTTGACTCGGTGGGCGGCACCCACGCCATCGACGACTCCCCCTGGCTGGTGTTGGTGAAGGCCGACACCGACGATGTGCTGCTGGCCCCTCAGCGGGTTCGCCTCATCTGGCTCGCCGCCGCGGCAATTGCCTTGGCATGGGCCGGCATCGTGTTCTTCTTCTCCAGCCGTCGCTGGAACCGCCGGGTCCGTCTCCTTACCGACGCAGTCGATGACCTCGCGGTCGGAAAGTCGTTCGAACCAATCCCGTCGGTGGGTCGGGACGAAATCGGAAAGCTCGCCGGATCGATCGACCGGATGCGCCTCAACAACCTGCAAGAACACGACCGTCGCGAGGAAGTCGAGCGCGAGCTGCGTCACCAGGCCCATCACGACCAACTCACCGGCCAGCTCAACCGTGGCCGTTTCATGGAGATGTTGGGCGAGCGACTCAACAACAGCGGCGGCATCGACTCGGCGGTGTTGTTCTGCGATCTCGACAACTTCAAGTCGATCAACGACCGATTCGGACACAACGCCGGCGACCAGCTCCTGACCAATATCGCCGACCGATTCGCGACCCAATTGGAGCCGGGCGAGTACCTGGCCCGGTACGGCGGTGACGAGTTTGTATTTCTTTGCGGAGGAGCCGACGATCGCCCCGAGCAACTCCTGGGACAACTGAGTCGGGCGCTTCGCGCCGGGGTTGAGGTCGACGGTCAGCCGCTGATCGTCGACGGCAGCATCGGTATCGCTCGGGGCATGCTCAACGAGCAGCCGAGCGAGTTTGTTCGCCGAGCCGACCTCGCGATGTATGAGGTGAAGAAGAACCGCAAGAACGCCATGCTTCCGGGCGGTGATGACCGACGACGCTCGGTCCACGGCCAGGACGACGAGCTCAGCATCGCCATCGAAGAGAACGAGCTTCGTCTGCTCTACCAGCCAATCATCGGGCTTGAAACCGGTCGCGTCTCTGGTGTCGAAGGTCTTGTCCGGTGGCGACATCCAGAGTTTGGGCTACTCGACCCGGCCGGAATCATCGCCCGCGCCGACCGCGGCGGCATGCTCGACCGCGTTGATCGCTGGGTGTTCGAGCAGGCGTGCCGTCAGCTCAAGGCATGGATCATCAGCAAGTCGATCGATCCGTCGTTCACGATGTCGGTGAACCTGTCGCCGCCATTGCTCACCGATCCCTCACTGGTCGAGGACTTGTCGCGCCTGTTGAATATCTACGACATTGCTCCCCAGATGATTCAGGTGGAGATCACCGAACACGGCCTGAGTGGTGTCGAGGACCAGGTGAACCGGTCGCTCGACGGCATCAAGGACCTTGGTATCCGAATCGCCATCGACGACTTCGGCACCTTGCACTCCAACCTCGACCGGCTTCGTCAGTTCAAGGCCGACGCGCTCAAGATCGACAAGAGCTTTGTGACCGGGTCCGAGTGGAGCCAGGAGACTCAGGCAATCTTGTCGGCCATCCTTTCGGTGGCCAGAGCATTGGGCGTCACCACCATCGCCGAGGGCATCGAGACGCCCGGCGAGCGCCAGGTTCTCACCGATCTCGGGTGCGAGTTCGGTCAGGGATTCTTCTTTGGTCCGCCTCGGTCAGCCGAGCTCACTGCGCAGTTACTCAGTATGAGCCAGAACCGCCTGAAGTGGCCGTCGAGCTAGACTTTCTTACGGTCTTGCCTCCGTAGCTCAGTTGGATAGAGCAGGGAACTTCTAATTCCAAGGTCGCAGGTTCGATTCCTGCCGGAGGCGCACGCGAGCCCGAAGCGGGTCAGGTTCTTGACGAGCCGGTGAACGACTGCGGCCCGGCCACCAGAATCGTCATCATCATGAACAGAAACAGCATGACGAGAGCGGTGGCTCCCGCTCCCGGCGTTCGCGAGCTCGT
>CAZGVQ010000675.1:0-2051 GCA_964529355.1 uncultured Acidimicrobiales bacterium | reverse complement strand
GGCTCGCTGTAGGTGTGGCGCACCAGGTGCTCGGCGGCATGCTCGATCCACTCGGGCCGTATGCGAGCCACCCGGCGAGCCCACATGCGGTTGGTCTCGACCAACTCCCCCGCCATCACCCAGCTTGCGCCACCAGTACCAAGGGCCGAACCGCGAGCGACAACAAAACGCGAATTGCGCGCCCCCACATACTCGCGGAGCGTCGAACGTTTGGGCTGACCCTTGGCGTTCTTTGCCTTGCCTTTACCGGACTTACCGCCTTTCTCGGGCGGCAGGGTTCCGACTTGGGACAGCAGACCAGCAAGTAATGCACGGTGAACGGCGTCGGGTTCGGCGGGTGAGCCATTGCGGGGCAGGCCGAGATCTTTGGCCACCCGCTCGAGCTGTCGATGAATGTCCTGCCACTCACGAATGCGGTTGAAGTTGAGGAACTCGCGCTTACAGAGTTTGCGAAAACGGTTCTGCGTGAGCTCTGCGCGTTGCTCGCCGATGTAGCGCCACAGTTCGAGAATGCTCAGGAAGTCGGACCCCTCAACGTCGAAGCGCTTGTGCATCTCATCGGCTGCCTGCTGTTTCTCTGACGGACGCTCGCGCACATCGATCACCGACATACCCGCGGTGATGACCATGACCTCGTCAAGCGACCCGTAGTCGGTTGCCTCGAGCACCATGCGTCCGAAGCGAGGATCGATGGGGAGCCGCGAAAGCTGACGACCCAGCGGAGTGAGCCACGCCTTGGTGCCTTCCTTTTCGGGATCGACCGCGTCGAGCTCCTCGAGCAGCACGATGCCGTCGCGGATGCTGCGACTGTCGGGCGGGTCGACAAACGGAAAGGTGTCGGCGCTGCCCAACCCAAGCGATGCCATCTGGAGGATCACCGACGCGAGATTGGTGCGCTGGATCTCCGGTTCGGTGAACTCGGGCCGACTGTCGTAGTCGTCCTCCTCATACAGACGAATGGCGATTCCCGGCCCGATCCGGCCGCATCGACCCGACCGTTGGTTGGCCGAGGCCTGCGAAATCGCCTCGATGGGAAGCCGCTGTACCTTCGTGCGGTTGCTGAACCGACTGATCCGAGCGGTGCCCGTGTCGATGACGTAGCGAACACCCGGAACCGTCAGAGACGTCTCGGCCACATTGGTCGCCAACACCACGCGCCTCCCGCGGTGATCCGAGAAGACCCGATGCTGCTCGGCGGCCGAGAGCCGGCCGTACAGCGGCAAGATCTCGACGTCGCGCATCTTCATACCCTCAAGCGCCTTCTCGGCTTCGCGAATGTCGCGCTCGCCGGGCAGAAAGGTGAGGATGTCGCCGGGTCCTTCGCGGCTCAGCTCCTTGACGGCGTCGATGATTGCGTCGTTCTGGTCGCGGGGTTCCTGATCGTCGCGATCGGGGTCGACCAGCGGCCGGTATCGCACCTCCACCGGATAGGTGCGTCCCGACACTTCGATGATGGGCGCATCGCCGAAGTGGGCCGAAAACTTGTCGGTGTCGATGGTGGCCGAGGTGATGATGACCTTCAGGTCGGGGCGGCGCGGCAGCAGCTGTTTGAGATAGCCGAGCAGGAAGTCGATGTTGAGGCTTCGTTCGTGAGCCTCATCGATGATGATGGTGTCGTAGCGGCTCAGCTGCTTGTCGCGTTGAAGTTCGGCCAGCAGAATGCCGTCGGTCATCAGCTTCACCAGCGTCGATGGGCCAACCTGATCGGTAAATCGCACCGTGTAACCCACCAGCTCACCGACCGAGGTCTCCAGCTCTTCGGCTACCCGCTCGGCGACGCTTCGTGCCGCGAGCCGTCGGGGCTGAGTGTGGCCGATGTATCCCTCAGCGCCGCGGCCGAGATCGAGGCACAACTTGGGGAGCTGCGTGCTCTTTCCCGAACCGGTCTCGCCGGCAACCACCACAACCTGGTTGGCTTCGATCGCCCACCAGGATGTCGTCGCGTCGGTCGGCGATGGGCAGATCCGGGTAGGTGACCTCGGGCAGGAGCGACCGGCGTCGCTCGACCTGCTCGGGGGAGAATCGCTTTGCCACAGCTCAACAGTATGGCG
>CAZGVQ010000674.1:0-2052 GCA_964529355.1 uncultured Acidimicrobiales bacterium | reverse complement strand
CATCGGGGCTGCTGGCCATCTTGTAGAGCGTGCTCATCGGCACGTTGTTGGCCTTGGCCCATGAGCCGATGTACTGCTTCACCAGCGAGCGGTCGAAGCGGTCGATACCCGCCGGAACCGGCGTATGGGTGGTGAAGACGGTGCGGGCCTTGGTGGATTTGACCGCTTCGTTGAAGGTGGCGCCGCGCTGAAGCTCGCCCTCGAGAAGTTCGAGAAGCATGAAGCCTGCGTGGCCTTCGTTGAGGTGGAAGATGTCGGGGCAGATGCCGAGAGCCGAGAGCGCACGAAGTCCACCGATTCCAAGGATGAGCTCCTGGCGAACACGGTGTTCGTTGTCGCCGCTGTAGAGGCGGTCGGTGATCATACGAGCGGCAGGGGAGTTACCCGAAACGTTGGTGTCGAGGACGTAGAGCTCGATGCTTCCGACCGCGAGCTTCCAGACCCGGGCCGAGACGGCCTCGTCGCCGACGTCGACCGAGACGGTCACACCCGTGTCGAGGTAGCCGGTGAGGGCCGGGTCGACGTAGTCGTAGCGTTCGGTCTGCTTGTTGGCCTTGATCTCCTGGCGGAAGAAACCTTCCTGGTAGAAGAGTCCGAGGCCAACCAGTGGGAGGTTGAGGTCACTGGCCGACTTGAGATGGTCGCCAGCGAGGATGCCGAGGCCACCTGAGTACTGCGGGACGAGTTCGCTGATGCCGAACTCCGCCGAGATGTATGCGGTGGTGGTCTTCTTCGGAGCGCCGTTGACCACCTTCATCAGGCCTGCGTGTTCGCTGGTGATTTGCGCAACGAGCTCATCGTTGTTGAGAAGGGTCTTCCACTGGCTCGCGGTGAGCCGGGTGATGGTGTCGACCGGGTGGCGGTACTGGCTTGCGCCGGGTACTGCCTCGAGAACCTGGGCGGTCGGCTGATGCCACGTCCAGCGGTGGTTCCGTGCAAGTTCGAACAGTTTTTGTTCGATGTCGGGACGTTGGTTCTGGTTCATGGGGCAGCAGACTCCTGCGGATTCGATTTGCTGTTGGTCGTCGTGTGGGTGAGACACGACCTTCGGACACATGGTTTCGGGGGGCGGGGCGCTTTCACACTACCTACCCGGATCGTTGTCTGGTTTGACAGTCGGCAGAACGAACAAAGTAATTAGTGCCGGAATTGGGGGAATCGTCTGAGCCCCGGGTGCGTCGGCGCGCTGCCGAGAAAGCGAGGTCGCCGCGCTATCTTCTCGGCTATGGAAGCGAACTTTGGTATTGACCAGATCCGGTTGTTCCTGCATCTTCTCGGCGCAACGGTCTGGCTGGGCGGCCAGATCGTCATGCTGGGAATCCTGCCGGTGCTTCGGGGCATCGGCGGCGATGCGCCCCAACAGGTGGCCGCTCGTTTCGGCACCCTCTCGTGGCCGTTCTTTGGACTGGCGGTGGTGACCGGTATCTGGAACATGCTCGAGGTCGATGGTCAGGGCAACTACGCGGCGGTGTTGGGTATCAAGATGCTCATCGTGTTGGTGTCGGGGGCGGCTGCATGGGTGCATCAGCGCACCGACAACCCGGGGCTTCGTGGCGCCACCGGCGGTATCGGGTTCCTCGCGGCCATCGTGGCGATGTTCCTGGGTCTGGCCCTCTCGCACTAACGCCAGCTTGGCGAAGTTCCACGCTACGATTACCCGTTCACGTTCTGCGTCGGTGCCCGAGCGGCCCAAGGGAAGGGACTGCAAATCCCTACAGTCGCGGGTTCAAATCCCGCCCGGCGCTCCAAAGCCCTCCGAACCTCGGTTCGGAGGGCTTTCTCTGTTGTTTGGCCTGTAGATTGACGACGTGACCGACAACGCTCCGCACCCCGGCTGGTGGCTGGCATCCGATGGCCGTTACTACCCGCCCGAGCTTCACGACGATCAGTCGTATCGAGAACACTGGGCCGCCGCATCCGCACCCGCGCCGCAGGAGGCACCGACCGCGCCCACCTCGGTTGCCGATCTCTACCCCTCGGCTCCGCCGACCGCGCCGCCATCGTTCGGCGCCGCCACGGATTCAACCTCTCCGGAGCGCCTCGTAGCACCTC
>CAZGVQ010000673.1:0-2052 GCA_964529355.1 uncultured Acidimicrobiales bacterium | reverse complement strand
GGTATCAAGCCGCTTCCCGAAGCACTGGCCATGGCCAGAGCCCAGGATCTTGACCTGGTCGAAGTCGCCGACAAGGCACGCCCTCCGGTGTGTCGAATCATGGACTACGGCAAGTACAAGTACGAAGCAGCACAACGTGCCAAGGAATCGCGAAAGAAGAGTACCAACGTCTCTGTAAAGGAGATGAAGTACCGGACGAGAATCGGCAAAGGCGACTTCGACACCAAAACACGCAAGGTCGAACAGTTTCTCTTCGAAGGCAACAAGGTGAAGGTGACCATCATGTTCCGGGGCCGCGAAATGCAGCATCCAGAGCTTGGTCGCAAGATCCTCGATGACGTTGCCGAGACGGTGGCTCATGGCGGAACGGTGGAGGTCTATCCCAAACAGGATGGCCGAAACATGATCATGGTCCTGGCCCCCGACAAGAAGGCGCAGGCCGCTTGGAAAGCCGAGCGCAGCGCTGAAGAGGCTGCTGAGGAACAGGCGCAGCTCGCCGCTGAAAGTGCCGTCGATGACGGGGCCGAGGATGGCGTAGCCGCAACTACCGAGGGCGACGACAGCGCCGAGTAGGTCGCTTCGGCAACCTTCTTCGCGACAACTCAGCAACATTCCGGGAAGACCTCGACTCAACCCGGGGACCCATTCGACGCGACCGTGACCCGCAGAGATCGATCACCGCAGTACCCACACCCTTCGATCGAACACGAACGCCAACTAGTACAGGAAGCAAGCAATCACATGCCAAAGATGAAGACGCACAAAGGTGCGAAGAAGCGTTTCAAGACGACAGGCTCCGGCAAGATCATGCGCCGGAAGGCCAACAAGAGCCACATCCTTGAGAAGAAGACGGCCAAGCGCAAGCGCCAGCTCGGCAAGGAAGGCTCGGTCCACGAGGCCGACAAGAAGAACATCGAACGTCAGCTCGGTCGACGCTAAAGCCCCGTCGACGCTGAGCGTCGGCCATCTCAGACAGCACTTTTACTCACAGCAATCGCAAAACAGGAGGATCTCCAATGGCACGTGTCAAGGGAGCGGTCCACGCCAAGAAGAACCGCAAGAACACGCTCAAGAAGGCCAAGGGCTACTACGGCAACAAGAGCCGTTCGTTCCGCGCCGCCAACGAACAGGTCATGCACTCGGGCAACTATGCCTTCCGTGACCGCCGAGCCCGCAAGGGCCAGTTCCGCCGGCTCTGGATTCAGCGCATCAACGCCGCTTGCCGTCAGCACGGCACCAGCTACAGCCAGTTCATCAACGGCCTGAAGGTTGCCGAGATCGAGGTGGATCGAAAGATTCTCGCCGACCTGGCAGTCAACGAACCCGACGCCTTCAAGGCGCTGGTCGACGCTTCGATGTCGGCTATCGATGCTCAGCCCAAGCCGGTTCCCGTCGTTGCCGCCGCAAGTGTCGCCGCAGCGGCCGCCAAGGACGATGCTGCCGAAGACGCCGGCGATGCCGCTTCCGGAGACGAAGAGGAAGAGTAGGCACAGCCTGTCGGCCCTCGGGCTCGGTAGGGGTCGTTGAACATGGTTTCTCACGATGGCGTAGGTCGCTCAGGTTCGCCCGAACCGGTCGGTCTGCGCCATCAATCCGTACAGCGCCTTCGGAAGCTGTTGCGGCGCCGACGCGAGCGGGAAACCCAGGGACGCTTCGTCATCGAGGGGCCGGGTCTCGTGTTGGAGGCGTTCCAGAGCAACGCAGCCGTTGATCAGGTGTTTCTCGGCGTCGACGATGTCGACTCGGAGCCGGCCGTTGCCGCCCGCGACGTGGGGGCTTCGGTGATCGTGGTCAACGACAACGCGCTCGAAGCTGTGGGTTCCACCGTGACGCCGCAGCCGATGTACGCCACGGCGGTCCTGCCCGACACGGCGTTCGATGCCGGGTTGTCGGGGCAAGTTGGAATCCTCGACGAGGCCGCTATCGCCCCTTTCGTGCTGGTGCTCGTCGATGTGGGCGACCCGGGAAATGCGGGCACCCTGCTTCGTGCTGGCGAAGCGGCCGGCGTTCACCTGGTGGTAGCGGCTGGAGATACGTCGGACCTCTTTGGCC
>CAZGVQ010000672.1:0-2065 GCA_964529355.1 uncultured Acidimicrobiales bacterium | reverse complement strand
GAGTTGGTGCCGGCGATGCAACGGATGCCCCAACCGGTGATCTGTGCCATCAACGGTGCAGCGATCGGCGGCGGCATGTGCCTCACCCTCGGCGCCGACATTCGCCTCGCCGGCGAATCCGCGTACTTCCGGGCTGCCGGCATCAACAACGGCCTTACCGCCACCGAGTTGGGCCTCAGCTTCCTACTTCCGCGAGCCATTGGTTCGACCCGGGCGATGGAGATCATGCTTTCGGGCCGCGACGTCGACGCACATGAAGCAGCAGCTATCGGTCTGGTGTCACGGGTTGTGCCCGACGCCGAACTGCTCGACGAGGCCCTCGATCTGGCTGACCAGATCAACAAATGGAGCACGCAGGGAACCGCGCTCACCAAACGCACCATGTGGGCGGGGCTCGAAATGAGCAGCCTGCGAGCGGCCATTGAGATGGAGACCCATACCCAGTTGTACGTGCGGTTGACCACCAAGAACTTCGAAGAGGCGGTGAAAGCCCGCAAGGAGGGCCGCGACCCCGTGTTCGAAGACTAAAAGGCGCCTTGAAGTGGGCTAAGGCTCCTCGCAGTTGGTAATCGTAGGGCACTTGATCATTTGATTTGTTGCAGCGAACCGTTCAACAATCAGTAGCGAACACACGGCTTCTTTGCATCGTGGTGGGGGGGGATACGGCACATATGCACACCGAACGACTACTTCGGACACTTTTGGGCGACGATTTCGGGGGAATCCGGATCGAAGTCTACGACGGCACCGAAGTCGGCGACCCCGACTCGGCCACGACGGCCCGCATCGTGTCGCCGGACTTCTTCCGGCGCATCGTCGCCGGCCGTGGTTCTGAGCTGGCGTTCGCTCGGGCCTTCGTCGCTGGCGACGTGTTGGTCGACGGCGAGATCTACGGTGTCCTGACGCTCCGCGAACGGCTCGGCAACATTTCGCTCGATCGCCAGGCACTGGCCGACGCGGCGGCAGTTCTCGAACTCCGGTCGCCGGCATCGCTCACGTCGCTGCGGGTACCGCCACCACCCGAAGAGATCTCCATTTCGGGCGTCCTGCACTCCCGAGCACGCGACGCAGCGTCGATTTCGTCGCACTATGACGTCTCGAACGAATTCTACGAGCTGTTCCTCGACACCTCGATGACCTATTCCTGCGCCGTGTTCAATGATCCGATCGACACGCTCGAGCAGGCCCAGTTCAACAAGTACGACCTCATCAGCCGCAAGCTGGACCTCCAACCAGGCATGCGCCTACTCGACATCGGCTGCGGCTGGGGATCGATGGCCATCCACGCAGCCCAGCACTACGGCGCCGAGGTTGTCGGCGTCACGATCTCCCAGGAACAACATGAGCTCGCCCGCAAGCGCGTGGCGCTCGCCGGCCTCGATGGCCAGGTCGAAATTCGACTTCAGGACTACCGGGACATTCCCGATGCCCAGTTCGACCGCGTGTCATCCATTGGCATGTTCGAACATGTAGGCGAAAAGCGCCTCGGCACCTACTTCGAAAAGATCGATTCGGTCCTCGTTCCCGGCGGCCGGGTGCTCAACCACGCAATCAACCGAACGGTGCAGCAGAAGCGGGCGCGGGTAGACCCATCGGGCTTCATGGCCCGCTACGTCTTCCCCGACGGCGAGCTTCTCGAATCGGGCCAGGTTGTGTCCGCGATGAACCAGAGCGGCCTTGAGGTTCGCCATCTCGAGTCACTCCGCGAGCACTACGCCCTCACCCTTCGCGAGTGGGTGGCCCGGCTCGAAGACAACTGGGACAAGGCAGTGCAGCTCACCAGCGTTGGTCGCGCCCGGGTCTGGCGTCTGTACATGGCAGCGTCGGCCGAAGGGTTCTCCTCCGGAGAGCTCAACCTCACCCAGATCCTTGGCGTGAAGCCCGAAAAGGGCGTATCCCAGATGCCGCTCCGGCAGTACTGGCAATAGCGCTCCGGCAGTACTGGCACTAGCTAGATCTCAGACAGACGACCGAGCCGCTCGATGGCCTCGTCGATGACATCCATTCGCTTGCAGAACGTCCATCGCACCAGATGCTGGCCTGCCGACTTCGTGTCGTAGAAGAC
>CAZGVQ010000671.1:0-2068 GCA_964529355.1 uncultured Acidimicrobiales bacterium | reverse complement strand
GCCCAACGCGTCGGCGATCCGGTCGGAGTGGTCGCTGAAGAACCCGTCCGCGCCCATGTCGATGGCCTCTTTGATCACGCGTAGATGCTGGCAATCCCACGAGAACGTCTCGACACCGAACCGGTGAAACACCGCCATGTTCCCGCCGCTCCACTCGGTGTTGCGAAGGTTGACCGCATCGATTCCGCATTCCGCAAGAGTTGCGGCGTGACGCTCGGGCCCTTGCTCCATCGCTGAGAGCTTCGTGGAGTGCACCAGCTTGGCTTCGCCAGCCTCGTCGCGCCACGAATGCAGGGTCTCGAGGTCGCGGAAGCACAGCCACAGGTTCTCCAACGCGCCCGCATCGCGGGCGGCGGCGATCGTCGGGGCAAAGGCCGCAGCGTCACAGACGTCGAGGGAGAGTGGCAGATCGGTGCCTACCTGGTCGTAAAACTCGGCGAGCGACGGGATGTGACTGGGTAGATCGGCTCGGTCGAACTCGCGAATGGGTTGCTTTTGCATCATTCGTTTGCGGACAACGCCGTCGTGATCGAGGACAGCGATTCCGTCGCGACTCACCCATACGTCGCTTTCCATGCCGGTTGCCCCGAGCTTCTTGGCCAAAAGGAACGACTCGATGGTGTTGTCATCGGAGTGCGCGCTGGCGCCACGGTGGGCAAACCCGATTGGGGGGATTCGGAGGGCCGGATTCCGGGTCTTCATGGTATTGAATCTAGCGGTTTCGAGCCGCGCCTTTGAACGAGGCCGGGGGCGAATCGGGGACGCCAACCGTGCGGTGAGGCGGCTCATGCTCCATACGGCCCGGTTCACCTACCCCAAAATTGGGTCCGATGGCCAAAAAGCTAGGCCCTGAAAGGGCCAATCGACCCGTTAAGCCTCCCGGTTTCGTTGCCGATGGTTGTGTTGTCGCAATGGAACACGAAAGCTGAACATGGCAACGATTCGGGCAACATGCCCTTCTTGTGGAGACGTAGAACTGACTACAGCGGACGTAAAGGTCCGTGTATGCCTCGATGATGATCGCGGTGAGTACTCGTTCCGCTGCCCGGTGTGCGCAATGACGGTCGTGAAGGCCGCAGAGCATCGCACCATCGATCTTCTGGTTGCCTCAGGCGTCCATATGGATACCTGGACCTTGCCCGAGGAGCTCTATGAGCCCAAAACGGGCGCTCCGATCAGCCACGACGACATCATCGACTTTCACTCCCAGCTCCACAACGACAACGTGCTCGTTGAAGCGTTGCAGGACCTCAAAGAGTAGATCCTCGGGTTTCCCCCCGAACCGAGTTCCGCAAGCTTCTTCGTTAGCGGGACACAATCGCTAGACTCAGACCTATGGGAAACGTTGGTGGTCTGGAAGTCGTCGTAGTGCTGCTTGTAGCACTCGTCGTGCTCGGACCCGACAAGCTTCCTGAAGCGGTCCGCAAGGTCGGAAACGTCATTGGCGAGCTTCGACGGGTCTCGAAGAGCTTTCAGGACGAGATGCGGTCGGCGGCCATGCTCGACGACGACAGTCTTGAGCTGGAGGCCCGCCGAAAAGGTGACGCGGCCGTGAACGAAGCCCAGGCCAAAGAGGCCGATCTCGAGCCCAAGGGCCGAAGCATCACCGAAGATACCGAGCCGTTCAAAAACACCGACTCGGCCGCGGTCGAGGGCACTGACTCAGCAGACTCGGAAATCGAATCCGGGACCGATGTCGCCGACACCGATATTGCAGATGCCGATGTCGCCGACACCGATGTTGCAGATGCCGATGTCGGGGATGCCGATCTCGGAGATGCAGAGCTAGCTGATTCTGGCGAGGCCGATTCGCAACAACACGACACCGGTGACGGTGACGACGAGTTCATCGGGATCGAGTCCGACGCGTAGCAGTGGCTGACTCGACGAAATCATCGGATGCTCGCCCGCCGCTGTCGGGCGGCGACGACGGGCGCATGACCTTGGTCGAGCACCTCACCGAGCTGCGCAGTCGGGTTGTCCGTTCGGCGCTGGCGGTGGCCGTTGGCTTTGTCATCTGCTGGTGGAAGGGTCCTGATCTTCTCGAGTTTCTGGTGGAGCCCTACTG
>CAZGVQ010000670.1:0-2070 GCA_964529355.1 uncultured Acidimicrobiales bacterium | reverse complement strand
CGAGTGAGCATGAATTGGTGATGTTGTGCCCGGCGAAGCCACTGCCAGGTCGACATCTTGTCGGTGTGCTTCG
Source organism: uncultured Acidimicrobiales bacterium (assembly GCA_964529355.1). Taxonomy (GTDB): domain Bacteria; phylum Actinomycetota; class Acidimicrobiia; order Acidimicrobiales; family SHLQ01; genus CALLQB01. The sequence goes on along the minus strand of CAZGVQ010000670.1, from coordinate 1,997 downwards.
GCAGGGTCCGGAGTCGCTCGGCTCGACTGATTTCGGGCTCGATTCGACACGCCAGCTCGATCGAAACCTCGTCGTGTAGTTCGAAAAGGTCATCGGTCTGACGATCGAAGTAGTCCGACCACAGCAAGCGTTGGTCTGCGGTGTCGATGAGCTCCACCAATACCCTGACCCGATCACCGTCGGTCCGCACCGTGCCCGTAACGACGTACCCGACCGCCAGCTCGCGGGTGATGCGTTTGAGATCGGGCCGCGCCCGGTCGAAGGCAAAGCTCGAGTGGCGGGCGATGACCGGCAACGTACGAAAGGCCTGAAGCCGCCGGATCAGATCTGCGGCGATGGACTCGCCGAGGTAGGACGACTCGTCTTCGGCGTTGCGTTCATCGAACGGGAGCACCGCGATGGCCTGCAGCTCCCCGAACCCTTCGACCGTGCTCTGCAAAGCTACCGCACTGGCCTTCTCGACAATGGCTTCGATGTCGGACACCACCCGTTGAAAGGCGGGATTGTCGTAGTCGACCGGGCGGTCCGGGGTACTCCCGACTGATTCCAACCAGCTGGTGAGGTCGGCTGTCTGGAGGCGATGAAACGGTTGGGGAAGCTCGACCGGCTCGACAAACACCGGCACCAGAATGTCGCGGGCCAGACCGTACTGCGCCTCCATCTTGACCCACTCGGACAGAATCGCATCCGGGCTCCAGAGCACCAGCACACACGCAGCTTCGCTCAAAGCCTGGTCGAGAATGGCATCGAACTTTGACCCGGTGGGGATGTTGTCATCCCACCAGAGCGTGCATCCGTTTTCACGGAGTCCCCGAACCAGAATCTCCGCGGCGGCCCGGTCCTCTCGGGCGTAACTCACGAACACGTCGTACTTGGACAAAGCTCCCCTTATCCGCCGGAGTGACTGCCATGGTAGCGCTGGTGCTCCCACCACCGCATATTCGTAGCCAAGCCACCAAATGGTCGGGGTCCTAGGGTCTAGTTCCTACCGGGAGTGCGACTCGTCCATGCGTCGAGCACCGCAGCGACGTCGGCCTCGGGGAGGTCGACGTAGCCGGCTTCGGAGACTGCGGTGAGACCGTCATCGCTCAACATGTAGTCGACGAACTCGGCGACGCCGGGGTTGTTGGCGGCAGAGTCGATGTTGACGTAGGTGTACAGGAACCGAGCGATTGGGAATTCGGCTGACGCAATCGTGTCTGCGGTTGGAGCGACGCAAGCTCCACCATCTTCGACCGATACCTCAAGCAGCCGTACATTGCCCGCGTCGGCGGCTTCCTGGGCGAAGGCAAAGCCCACCCAGCCAAGCGAGAACTGACTACTGGCAATTCCTTCGATGATCACGTTGTCATCGGGGCTCGAGGTGTAATCGGGGCGGATGATCTCGGCGAACTCACGGCTCTCGGGATCGAGCCCGGTGTCGCCGCCACCGACCGCCTCGATAACGATCTCGGTGAAGGAGTCAAAGGTTCCCGACTCTTCACCCGGACCGAACACATCGAGTCCGACGTCGGGGAATTCCGACCCACCCCAGCTGCTGGTCAGTTCGTTGGCGTCCGCCCAGCTGGAGAAGCCGATGGATTCATCGCCCACCAGGGCATAGATATCGTTGAATGAGAGGCAATCGATCACATCGTTGTCGGCGGAGGTGATGACGCTGATGCCGTCGATACCGCGGACGAGTTCGACGAAGGTGATGCCTGCCGCTTCGCAGATCTCGATCTCTTCGTCCTTGAGCTGACGCGAGGCGTTGGCGATGGCAGCCTCACCGGCGCAGAACTTCCTGGCGCCGTCACCGGATCCGGGCCCTTCGACGGCGATTGCGACTCCCGGGGCGATGTCCTCGAAGCGTTCCGCCTGAAGCTGCACGATCGGGAGCACGGTCGAGGAGCCCGAGACGAGGAAGGAATCCTCGCCGGTCGATGCACTGCTACCGGAGTCGGCGGCGCCTTCCCCACCGTCTCCGCCGCTGCTGCCACAAGCTGAAGCGATGACCA
>CAZGVQ010000669.1:0-2081 GCA_964529355.1 uncultured Acidimicrobiales bacterium | reverse complement strand
GTGCGAAGGTGAGGCGGGTGCCTGCTTTCTCGGTTGTAGTGCTTCTCGGTCGCAAAAGTGCTGCGAACGAAGTGCCTACTCTAGCTCGGATCGGCCCGTGTCAGACCACTCAGCCCGGTGACGACTCGCTTGAGACTTCGACGAACACCAGCCGAAGCTGGGCCAGCGCTTCTCGCAATGTGGGCTCGTTTTCGCCGAGCCGACCCGAGAGGTTCTCGACCAGTGCTGCCATTGCGTCGACCGCCAGCTTGGCTTCCTCGAGCTTGGGCTCTTCCTGGGAGAGGTGGATCGCTGCGAGCTCATACATGCCCATGACGTGGTTGGCCACCACGACGTCGGCCGGGGTCTGAAGGATCCGGCTCTGCGCTTCGGCCATCTCGGCCGCGATCTGGCGGGCTTGTTCCTGCTCCTCGGGCGACAGGTCGTCGAAATCGGGCATGCCGGGTGGGCCCTGCGGAGCAGGTTCCTCGGCCGGGGCCGGACTCGGTTGATTTCGGTCTACGGGGTGTTCACCGTCTGGGGTCCACAGGCTCATGACTGCGGAGCGTACTAGGCCGCCCCCTAGGCATGCGCTACCAGGGAGAGTGCGCCGTTACTCGCCGTTACTCGCCGGTGCAGCCGAGGCCGTCGCCATCGCTGTCGAAGCCGTGCGGATCCGCCCCCTCGACGGCAAAGCCGACCACACCGACCTGGGCGCAGGTGAGCACTGGTGGAGGCGGAGGAATGCAGAGGCCGGGGTAGCTCGCATCACAGGCGAAGAAGGTGGAGGTGCTCTCTTCTGATTCTGGCTGATTGGTGAAGCCTGAGTCCTCGGCCAAACCAATCGCTGCCACCGGCCGGTCGGCCCGCGCGTGGTCGGGGTTCGGGCCTCGCGACCCGGTGTTCGCGCAGGTATCGAGCATCTCTTGCAAGGCTTGCGCTTCGGCACTGGTGATGGTGAGACCCCATCGGGTCTTTACCGAGATCCAATCGGTGCCGTAGCTGCACCACACGGCTTCGTTTGTGGGGCGCCATCGGTCGGGGCCCTGTCCTCGCCGTTCGACCACTCGCCGCTCACTCATCACCTGCAGCGTTTCGGGACTGGTGTTGTCGGTGAGGTAGGCCCGCATGGTGATCTCGTCCCAGACGGCCCCGCCGGATTGCACGACGTTCTCGACCGGCACCAGTGGCTGCACGATGACGCCGTCGGCATCGGCGAATTCGTCAGCCGAAAGCGCGTCGACCCAACGACCATTCACCTCGCACGGCTCAAGGGCCACCGTGACCAGTTCGAGGCTTTCGTTGACCAGCTGTTCCCACGGCAAACAACCCTCCCCCACCGACGGAGGCACCAGCCATGCACCGGGGTCGCCGACGTCATTTGTTCGAGGCGAGATCGGCAGATCTCCGAGGAGCGAGTTGGTACGAACCACCTCGGACTCGAGTTCGTCCGCAGTCAGTGGTTCGACAGGCTCCGGGGCTCGAAACTCGACTGCACCCGCGACATCGAGCAGTTCGGCTGCCGAACGGTCGACCTCGACGACTGCGAGACCGCCCTGGTCGAACGATGGAGTGTCGTTGCCTCCAAAAACGATGACGCCGACAAGTGCCACGGCCGCTGCTGCGCCCAGCAGACCTGAGCCGATTCGCCACCGTCCGGCCGAGTCGTAACGCTCAGACCCGGCGGGTGGCAATGCAGAGGAGTTGGGCACGTCGTTGGTGGTCTTGCCGACCACGGCGGATTCCGAGACGCGGGTGGCTGGTGGTGGGCCGAGAACTTCGCCTTCGACGACGCCCAAAATATCGACGACGCCGCCGAGGTTTTCGACCGAGCCGCCAACGCTGCCAACGACCCGGACATGACCGCCAACCACGTACAAACTTCCGGTGATGACGCCGGTTACCAACACGTCTCCGGAGGTGACGGTGACGTCGCCATCAATCCGATTCGCGACTTCGGTATCGCCGCGAATCGTTACCTCACCGCGACCGTCGGCGGAGTCGACGCGCTGGCGAAGTTCTAGGGGTTGTCGAGAGCGCGTTTGCTCCACCGGAAATCCTCCGGTGGCGAGCCTTGCACATTCTTGCGCGCTGCACGCGCA
>CAZGVQ010000668.1:0-2085 GCA_964529355.1 uncultured Acidimicrobiales bacterium | reverse complement strand
TGAACGTGATTCCGGCATCGTCGACGACTTGTTGGCGAGCGATCCGGTGTTGGTGACGAGCCGTCTCACCGAGATCGAAGTCCGTCGAAACCTTGCCCGACTTCTCAAGCCGGGCGATGCGCTTGAAGCAAAGAAAGCGTTCCTCTCCGATCTCGACGCCTTCGCGTTGGTGAGTCTCGACGCCACAACCTGCAACGAAGCGGCGCGGATCGCCGAGCAAACGCTTTGCCGCTCTCTCGACTCGATTCACCTCGCAGCCGCCAGGCGAGCGGGCTCGGGAACCGTCCTTCTGACCTTCGATGTTCGCCAGGCGCAGGCGGCACGATCGATCGGACTCGGCGTGATCGGCGTCTGAGCGCTACCGGACGGACATTCCACACCGGATCGTCTGAGCTCTCAGTGCTGATGATCGTGGGCGTAGTGCTCCGCCAACGGATCGCCGCCGAAGTCCAGCGACAGATCGCGCCAGACGGAGTGCAGGTGGTTGGCGTCGCGCGCCGTGTTGTCGTACTCGACGAACAGATCGCCACCCTGAATTCGGTAATAGTGCGGCTCGCCGGGCGCAACCGACCCGGCCCACAGGAAGTGGAGTTCATCAAAGCGCTCGTCAACCCTCGCCCATTGGCTCTCGGCGAGATCATCGTGGATTCGTCCCACGTACACGCCGAGCAACTTGCGGAGGAGGGCCTGTTGGTCGGCGCGTAGTTCCCGAGCCGCGATGCCCTTGGGTTTCCGCGAAAATGCCAGCGCCTCAAGATGTTTCGGGGTCAGCCCGAGCTTCTTCTCCGCCGACGCCTGCATCTTGGCGAACAGATCGTCGAGTTCTCCCTCAAAGCGGCCCCGCCACACCTCGGGCAGCGTCAGCGCCTGATCGCCCTCGGACAATGTGGTTCGGTTGGCCCCGACGATATCGACCGGCGGGACCAGCGAGATCACCGCGTGGGACTGTTGGTCATCGGTAAGTGCATGAATGAGCTCGCGGCCGTAGTCCTCGGCACCGGCCAGCGGGCGGTCCATGTGCGGACCCAACAGCGGAGCGTTTGCCGGATCGGCACCCATGAAGAGCGGGGTGGTCGAGATCACCTGGTCATCGACGACCACCGGGTGAATCGACAGGTGATGCCCACCGAACCGCCAGCTCCACGTGTTGTCGGTGCTCGGGTCGCCGAAGATCGACACGAAGTAGAGCATCGGGTCGCGGCCGCGTTCGCGCCCGAACGACACGCTGAATCCCTCGACATGGTCGAGCATGTTCTCGCGTCCCATGATGTTCGCGGCGGTCATGTAGCCGGGCACCGAAAGCACGGTCGACAGGAGTCGGTGGACCAATCGATGTTGCGCTGACGACATGTGGTCGAGCGACAGCCCGCCGTGGTCGGTCGGAGTGAAGAACCATTGCGTTCGTTCTGCATTGGACGGAAAGTCCCAGCAGGCGGCCTCGCGTTGCGACACCGAAAAGCTCTCGAGGAGATCGGTGGCGGCACCAGCCATGGTTTCAGCGACGCTCATGTCTGTCTCCCTAATCTCCCTAATCTCCCTAGTCTCCCTAGTCTCCCGGACGGTAGAGGCCGAAGATGAACTCGGGATCGCCCGGGGTCCAGGAGTTCTCGACCTGCGACCTGACGCCGATCCGTCTCGTGCGCTGCTGAAGGTCATGGCCCAGCGCGAGCTGGGCAGGCTCCCAGGCAGCGAGCGCCTGGTCGAGGGTCTCGGCATTCTCGATGGCCTGGGTGAGGGTCCAGCCATCATCTGCGGCCTTGGCCGTGCCGGCTGCCGCATGCGGTCGAACGAGAAATGCGGCATCGCCAAGCAGCGCGACACGGTCGAAAACGATTCGATCGATCTCGAGGTCGAACACAACCTGAAGGAATGGTTGGGCGGTCTTTGCAACCAGCTCGCCAAGTTGCGGAGGCAGCCGGGCCGCGGCGGTGGCCCGGAGCTCGGCTTCGTGAACTGCTGCCACCGCACCCGGAGGTACCGAGAGCTCGCGGCGGGTGCCGGATGCATCGGTGAGGAGATGGTCGAGGTCATCTCCTTCGTTGTAATTGCGATACCAGACGAAATTGATCAACCGTTGGCCCGGTG
>CAZGVQ010000667.1:0-2090 GCA_964529355.1 uncultured Acidimicrobiales bacterium | reverse complement strand
CTCGTAGAGATCTGAGCTGCCGGTGAACCGGGATGCGAAGTCGGCGAGGCTTCCCGGAGCTCCGGCCCAGTAGTCGCGAACCGTGTCGCGGTATTTTCCGTTCCACTCCGACCAGAGCGCTGGGAAGTTCCCTACCTGATAGCCGCCGTCGCCCACGTCCCAGGGTTCGGCGATGAGCTTGACCCGATTGATAATGGGGTCCTGGTGGATGAGGTCGAAGAACGCCGACAGACGGTCGACCGCGTGTTCTTCGCGGGCGAGCGTCGATGCAAGGTCGAACCGGAAACCGTCGACATGCATTTCGGTGATCCAGTAGCGGAGGCTGTCCATGATGAGTTTGAGCACGTTGGGGTGCCGCATGTTCATCGTGTTGCCGGTGCCGGTGTAGTCGACGAAGAAGCGCTTGTCTTCGCTCGAGAGCCGGTAGTAGGCCGGGTTGTCGAAACCCTTCATCGACAGGCTTGGGCCGAGGTGGTTTCCTTCGGCGGTGTGGTTGTACACCACGTCGAGAATGACCTCGAGTCCGGCCTCGTGCATCGATCGCACCATGGCCTTGAACTCGTTGACCTGCTCGCCGCGTTCGCCGGCATAGGAGTAGGCGTTGTGCGGGGCCAGAAACCCTATGGAGTTGTAGCCCCAGTAGTTGCTGAGGCCCTTCTCGACCGCAAAGTGCTCGGACACGAACTGATGGATTGGCAGCAGTTCGATCGCGGTGATGCCGAGATCGACGAGGTACTCGATGATCGCGGGGTGGGCGAGCCCGGCGTAGGTGCCGCGGAGTTCCTCTGGCACACCCGGGTGGGTCATCGTCAGGCCTTTGACGTGGGCCTCATAGATGATCGACTCGCCCAGGGGAGTCTTGGGAGGCCGGTCATTGGCCCACTCGAAGAACGGGTTGACCACGATGGAGCGCGGCATGTTGGGCGCGCTGTCTCGGTGGTCCATCTGGTCGGGCTTGGACTGGTCATGGGCATAGACCGCCGAGCCCCACTCGAGGGTTCCCTCCACGGCTTTGCCGTAGGGGTCGAGGAGAAGCTTGTGGGGGTTGCAGCGATGCCCCTGGGACGTATCCCAGGGTCCGTCGACACGAAACGCGTAGCGTTGCCCCGGCTTGATGCCCGGCACGTAGCCGTGGTGAGCGTACGCGGTGACTTCGGGCAGGGTCACCCGGGTTTCATTGCCGTCGTCGTCAAAGAGGCACAGATCGATGTGATCTGCGATCTCTGAGAAGACCGAGAAGTTGGTTCCGGAGCCGTCGAAGACCGCGCCCAGAGGCTCAGGTTCGCCAGGCCAAATGGTGATTGTCATCGGAACGACCCTAACGGGTTTGGGGACTACTTCTTGCTAGAGACTTGCCGCGACCGCTTCACAGCCGGCTTGTACACCTGATCTCGGTAGTCGGCGACCATACGAGCAGCGGGGACCTTGGGGCCGAGGGTCGCCCAGTTATGACGAACCTTGGTGAGCCAGGCGGACGACGGGCTGCCGTTGGCTTCATAGAACAACGGGATGATCTCGTTCTGGAGAAGGTCGTTGATCGAGTTCGCCTCGAACTTGTCGCGGGTCTTTGGAACCTCGGACTCCGAGGTGGCTATAGCCCAGCCGTTGTCACCGTCGTACATTTCGTCCCACCAACCATCGAGGATCGAGCACTGGAGGCCGCCGTTGAGGGCTGCCTTCTCACCGCTGGTTCCCGATGCTTCATGGGGGCGAATGGGGTTGTTGAGCCATACATCGCAGCCGGCGTACATGTCGCGGGCGATGGCCATCTCGTAGTCGGGAACAAAGATGAACCGACCGTTGGCGGCCTTGGAGTTTCCGAACGAGGCGATCTTGTTGAGTAGTGCCTTGCCGGGCTTGTCGGCGGGATGGGCCTTGCCGGCAAATACGAACTGGATCGGCCGGTCGTCGTCAGCGAGCATTTCGACCACACGGTTCATCTGCAGAAGCAGGAGATCGGCCCGCTTGTAGGTGGCGAAGCGTCGGGCGAAACCGACGGTGAGCGCCTTGGAGTCGAGGTTCTTTGCGTTGAGACCACGGCTGTCGATCATGTCGATCAGGCGGGCGCGCCCGGCCTTCTTGACCTTGCG
>CAZGVQ010000666.1:0-2091 GCA_964529355.1 uncultured Acidimicrobiales bacterium | reverse complement strand
CAACGATGGGGAACGACACGAGTTCGACGTTGAGGCCCAGCGACTCGCCGACCACTGCGCCGTAGTCGCGTGCGGCGACTTCGAAAGAATCGAACTCTCCGTAGGCAACCACCACGGTCTCGGCGCCGTTCTCTGCGGCATGAGCGAGGAACCCGGCGGTGCCGCCGGCGCCTCCGCCCGAGAAGAAGAAGTTGATTGGCGACTGCTGCTCGACGAGGTTGGCGGGCACTCCGCCCACGGTGGGAATGTTGTTCTGCTGCAGCACCGGAATCGAACCGTTGCTGGTGACATCGATGCCACCCGCCAGGGCAACGACTCCCTCTTGCACCATCTGCTGGGCACACGCCTGAGATTGTTCGACGGAAAAACTGGTGATGCAGGTGGTGAGTTCGATCGGTCGACCATCGACGCCGCCCAGCTCAGCATTGACAAAGGCCACCGCAGCCTCGGCCGCGCTACGCATCTCGGGGAACGAACCAAGCGGCGTGTTTTCCTGATTGATCATTCCGATCCTGATGGGCTCCAGGGAATCGTCGGCCGGCGTGGCTTGCGTGGGCACTGCGCCGAGGCTCCACTCTTGGCCCCCGAAGTCAAAGACCACCGAGCCATCGTCGACAGCTGCTTCGTCGGACGGTTCGGATTCGGACTCTTCTACTCCATCGTCACCTTCTCCTTCGCCCTCTTCTTCTGAGGTCGATTCGGCCTCGTCCGGTTCGGTCTGTTCGGACTGTTCGGTCTGTTCGGCGTCGACGGTCGCAGGTGCTGCATCGTCTTCCACCGGTTCGCTGCAGGCCACGGCGACGAGGCTCAACGCGGCCGCGCAGGCGAGTGCTCGAAGTCGGCTGGTCATCGTCATCCCCTCGCTCGACCGGTTCGTGACCAGGGAGAATCTGGAACGCGGCCATTGATAGGCCAAGGTCGAGTGTGGGTATGCTCGCACGAAACGAACGCAGGGGAAAATGATGACCGTTACCGACCAGGCCCGACCCGACCGCTTTGCCGCCGAGACTCCGTGGCATCTCCGTGACAACAACGCGCCGATCACCGAGGAAGTCACGGCCTTCGAGTTGGAGGTCGATGGTGCTATTCCGCCCGAACTGTCGGGCCGCTTCCTGCGCAACGGGGCAAACCCGCAAACCGGCTGGTCACTGCACTGGTTTATCGGCGACGGCATGGTGCACGGTATCGAGCTCGGTGGCGGCAAGGTCAACTGGTATCGCAACCGGTATGTGCAGACCCCGATGTTCGCGAACCCCGGCGCCGATCGAACCGAGTTGGCGCTCGACCCCGAAACCTTCACGTTCGATCTGTCGGTGTCGGCGGCCAACACCCACGTGATCAAACACGGCGGGCGCATCCTGGCGCTCGAAGAAGGAGCCTTCCCCTACGAGCTCACCCCCGAGCTTGAAACCGTTGGCCCGTTCACCTACGACGGCAAGCTCACCACCGCGATGACCGCCCACCCCAAGATCTGCCCTGAGACCGGTGAGTTGCTGTTCTTCGGCATGAACTACGCGATGGACCCGTACTTCACCTACTACCGCGCCGACCCCGAAGGTCGGCTGGTGCAAGCCACCAACATTGACGTGAAGGGCCCGTCGATGAGTCACGACTTCGCGGTGAGTCGCAACCACGTGGTGGCCATGGACCTTCCGGCCGTGTTCAACCTCGAACTGGCCATGCAGGGTGGTATGCCGTTCCGTTGGGAGCACGACTACGGCGCGCGAATGGGTGTGATGCCTCGCAACGCTGAGGACGGGGATCAGGTGCAGTGGTTCGAGATCGACGACTGCTACGTGTTCCACACCCTCAACGCCCACGACGACGGCGACGAAGTTGTGGTGCGCGGTTGCCGGGTACCCCAGATGTGGGTCGACGACGCCGAAATCGGCGGCGACGACATCAACCCCGAAGAAGCGCCCCGCCTCTACGAGTGGCGGCTCAACCGGGCTACGGGCTCGGTTTCGGAGTCGCTTCTCGATGACCGCCCGTCGGAGTTTCCGCGGTTGGCTGACGCCGACGCGGGGCTCGACGCCCGCTACGGGTACACGATGGGCCTCGTCGAGGATGGTGCCGCTGGTGAGCTGGTGA
>CAZGVQ010000665.1:0-2098 GCA_964529355.1 uncultured Acidimicrobiales bacterium | reverse complement strand
AAGTCGAGCAACGTTGCCAGTTCGTCGGCAGTGCTGGTGGCCCCAAAGGTGACCGACGCCTTGCTGACCGCCCGCACCATCGCTCGTTGGTTGAGGCGTTGGTGAGGAACGCGCTCGGCGAGCGATGCCGGCACGGTGTCGGTGATGAGCGCCAGTGACTGACGATCGAGGGTGGCCTGCGCTGCGCCGGTGATGGCCGAGGCGGCTCCCCGGCCCCGGGTTACCACCGCAGGGACCACCTGGTTGCGGAGGTAGCCGTAGGTGCTGGCCATGATGCACGCCGCGGTTTCGGTGTGGGACAGCACAAAGGGGATGCCCAGCGCCTCGAAGGCGGCTATGACATCGAGATTCGCCCCACTTCCGGGATGGCCAAAGCATCGGTCGGTGCCATGGGCGGCAAAGGCGGCGGCGAGGTTGTCGGCAGCTGGGAGACTGGTCATCGGCGCAATTTTAACGCACTAGCGACCGAGGAAGGCTTCCATCCCAGCGACCGCCGTGTCGGTTTGGGCTTCGTCGGTTTCGCGGAGATGGCTGAGCGCGGTGATCGAGACGTAGCCGTTGGCCACGGCTCCCACATCGCTGTTCGGGTCGAGTTCGACGTCGCTTGGTTCGCCCCACGTCATGTCGACATGAAACGCACCTTCGTGCCCTGGTTGGGGGCGAAGGGTTACTCCTGCAGCCTTCCGCGGCGGCGCGGCGCCCACGAAGGTGCGGAGTACGCCCTTCAGATCGGCGACCTCGCTGTTGGGCAGGTTGATGTTGAGCACGGTTGCTTCTTGGGGCATGTCGGCAACCAACGAACCAACAGCGGCGGCCGCGACCTCGGCGGCGCTATGCCAGCGCTGATGCACCAGCATCTCCTCATACCCCTGGCCCATGATTCCCCAGTCCTCGGTGGCCTGGCTCACGGCGACGCCGCTGATGCCTCCCATGCGGCCCGACAGGGTCGCGCCAATGGTGCCCGACATATACACGGCTCGGCCGACGTTGGCGCCCGGGTTGATACCCGACACCACGAGGTCGAAGGTCTTGTCGAAGGCCCCGAGGCGGGCGATCATCACGCAAAGCGCAGGCGGGCCGGTGATCGACCAGGCTTCATCGATGCCCTCGACATGTGCTTTGTGCACGTCGGGTCGGGCGAGGTGGAGCGCCCCGACCGAGCTGCCGGCGCCGGAGTACTCGGTGTTGGGCGCCACGACGGTGACGTCGCCATGGGGCAGCATCGCCCGAGCCAGCACGTGCAGCCCGACCGAGTCGATTCCGTCGTCGTTGGTCACCAAAATGTTCATACAACGACCGTAGCTGCGATCAGGTGAAGGGTCGGTCTTCCCACCACGGATAGACCTCGGGCATGTCGCTCGAGGCCTTCATCGGGAACTCGGGAGCCCGCTTTTCGAGAAAGCTGGCAACGCCCTCGGCCACGTCGGCGCCCTTCCCGAGCTGCCAGATCAGCCGGCTGTCGATCTTGTGGGCTTCCATTGGGTGGTCGGCTCCGAGCATTCGCCACAGCAGCTGGCGGGTGGCGGTCACCGAGACGGCCGAGGTGTTGTCGGCGATTTCGCGTGCCAGCTCCGTTGCTGCTGGAAGCAGATCCTCGGGGTCATGGAGGCTGCGGACGAGCCCGCCGTCGAGCGCTTCCTGCGCCGGGAAGACCCGACCGCTGAAGGTCCACTCGAGCGCCTGGCTGATCCCGACGACACGAGGCAGGAACCAACTCGACGCGGCCTCGGGCACCAGCCCGCGGCGGGCAAAGACAAAGCCGATTTTCGCGGTGTTTGCGGCGAGTCGGACATCCATGGGCAGCGTCATCGTCGCGCCGATACCGACCGCGGGACCGTTGATGGCCGCGATAACCGGCTTGGTCGATTCGAAGATGCGCAACGTGGTTCGCCCGCCGCCATCACGTATGCGCTCGAGTTCGTCGTCGGAGAGCGCTGGGCGCTCGTTTCCCTCGCCGCCTTCTCCCCGGGTCTCGTAGTCAAAGGTGTCGGTTCCGCTTGAAAGGTCGGCGCCGGCGCAGAACCCTCGCCCTGCGCCGGTCACGATGACGGCTCGGACATCGTCATCAGCGTCGGTCTGGTCGAATGCCGCAATCATT
>CAZGVQ010000664.1:0-2115 GCA_964529355.1 uncultured Acidimicrobiales bacterium | reverse complement strand
GTGGAAAAGTATCCCCAGGTGGGGAAAATTCTGGGGAAAACTCTTGAAGATCTTTCGGGAGATGAACGTCCCGTTACGAACAACCCAATGTCGGGTGCTCGGTTGAGGGGCTCTCCACATGTTTGCTGTGGATAGCGCCCCGAATCTGGGGAGAAAGAAATCAGGCCTACCGGCGACGGCGCTGATAAAGGGTGACTTCCTGGCTGAGCGGGACGAGGTCGCGGCGGCTCTCGCGTTGGGCATCTTTCACCGCTTCGGTGGCCGTAACCTGAAGCATTGCCAGCTGCGATTGGAGGTGAGCGACTTCGGCTTCGAGCTCGAGGACCCGCTTCACTCCTGCCAGGTTGAGACCCATGGAGGTGAGGTCGAGGATCCGCCGCAGGTGTTCGATGTCGGCATCGGAGTACCGCCGGCCACCGCCCCCGGCCCGGTCGGGAACGACCAATCCTTTGCGTTCATAGATGCGCAGTGTTTGAGGGTGACAGCCAGCCAACTCGGCAGCCACCGAGATCACATACAGCGCACGGGTGGACGGACCTGGTTGGGCGGCCTGGCCAGGTTGTCCTGGTTGGCCGATGTGGGAGGGGTTGTTGTCCATCATTTGCCGGCCTCAAGATAGGACCGAGGTGACTCGATGGTTGCCTTGTCGAGCGCCTCGATGGCCTCGCGCTGGCTATCGGATAGCTCGCCGGGAACATCGACCTGCACCTTGACCAACAAGTCGCCGGTCGCCTTCTTGGTCTTCACGCCCTGACCCTTGACCCGGAACTTCTTGCCCGACGAGGTGCCGGCGGGAATCTTGATGGTCTTGGTGCCGTCGTCGAGGGTGGGCACGGCGATCTTCGCGCCGAGGGCCGCCTCGGCAAAGGTGATGGGCACCGTGAGGGTGAGGTGGTTGCCTTTGCGTCCGAAACGCTCATGGCTAGCCACGTCGACCACAACGAACAGATCGCCGGGCGGACCGCCATAGGTTCCTGGTTCGCCTCGCTTGGCCAGCTTGATGCGCGAGCCGTTCTTGACCCCTGACGGGATCCGAACCTTGACCTCGCGGCGCCGACGCTCTGAGCCGGTACCCCGACATGTCTCGCACGGATCGGTGATGATACTGCCGCGACCGCCGCAGACTCCGCAGGGACGACTAAAGGAGAAGCCACCCTGGTTGTCGTCGGTGACGCCGTGGCCGTTACAGATACCACACACGCCCGGAGCGGTGCCCGGCTTCGAACCAGAACCTCTACAGGTGGAGCAAGCAGCATCGCTGACCAGGTTCACCGAAGTGGTGACTCCGCGCACAGCGTCCTCAAAGGACAGATGCAGAACGGTTTCGAGATCGGCTCCCTTTCGGGCCGGCGATTGCCGCGGTTGTCCGCGACCGCTCTGGAATCCCGGGCCACCGGGTGCGCCACCACGGTTGAAGAGTCCGCCGAGGAGATCGCCCAAGTCTCCGAACCCACTGGGGTCAAAGTTGAATCCGCCATCGCCGGGGCCCGGACCCTGGCCGCCACCAAAGGCGCCGCCCATGGGGCCGAGTTTACGGACCTGGTCGTATTCCTTGCGCTTGTCCTCGTCGCCCACCACGTCGTAGGCGGCCGAGATTTCCTTGAAACGCTCTTCTGCTTTGTCATCGCCCGGGTTCGCGTCGGGGTGATATTTCCGCGACAACTTTCGGTACTCGGATTTCAGTTCTTTGGCCGACGCGTCTTTCGATACGCCCAGAACCTTGTAGTAGTCCTTATCGAGCCATTCGCGCTGTGCGGTCATGTCACCTCCTTAGGGGACAGATTGGGGATTGTCGGCAGATTGTTTGTGGTCAGCCCCGCACCTTCACCATGGCGGCTCGCAACGTGCGGCCGTTGAGGCCGTACCCGGTGCGCAGCACTTCGGTGACAACCTGGCCTTCATCGCCGTCGGCGGCGGGTTCGGTCATCACTGCTTCGTGGAGATTCGGGTCGAATGCTTCACCTGGTGCACCCAGTCGGCTGAGACCAACCGAGGTGAGGGTGTCGAGGAGAAGCGTGTGGATAGGAGCAACGTCGGTGGCGCCCTGGGTGAGCGCTCCGTCGCATGCATCGAGCACCGGCAACAGCTTTTCGACGGTGCCCGCCGCAGCGAAGG
>CAZGVQ010000663.1:0-2122 GCA_964529355.1 uncultured Acidimicrobiales bacterium | reverse complement strand
CGCTCTGCCCTTGCCAGCGGCTTGTCGAGTGATGTTTAGTCCGCATCACCTTAAGGGGACGGCGTGTCTCGAATGCGTGTCGTCCGGAGGCCTGAGGGAACTAGGGGACCACGATGCAGGCAGACAGCGTGCAGACAGAGGGCGTGCAGGCAGTGAGCGCGGCACCATCGGGCACGTCGATCGTGGGCCGCATGCACCCTCTTGGGTGGGTGGCGCTCGGGCTCGTCGTCATTGCCCTTGTGTTCCATACCGTCTTCAGCACCAAGTACCTGGTTGGCAACCTGTCGATCGGCCACTGGGTGGCGCTGCTCCTCACCGTGGCGATATCGACCCAGACAAATCTGCTCGACCGGATCCGCCGGAGCATCGACTCGATTTCGTCGGTCACCAAGGTGTTGGCCTGGATCCTGGTGTGGATCGTCTTCATCGTGCAGTTCTTCAACGTTGCGACCCGCTACGGCAATGGCTTGGTCGAAACCGACATCTATTTCGGCGAAACCGTCAGCGTGGCCTGGCAGGCCTTTGCCCTCATCGCAATCCTTGGGCTCAACTACGGCGTTCGGGACGGGGTCAATCCTCGCATCGACTTCTGGTGGGCGGACTTCAGCAACAAAACCAAGGCGACGCTCGACTTCACCATCCACGTGCTTTTGCTCCTCCCCTTCACGTTCATGGCGATCCGGCTGCTCAACGGGTACGCCACAACCGCCCTCGGCAGGACCCGCTCGGGCGAGTGGCCTTCGGGCTGGCGGGTCTGGGAGACCTGGGAGGGCGCACCCGATGCCGGAAGTCTGGCCGTTGGTCCGATCAAAGCCCTGCTGCTGGTGGCCTTCACCTTGTTCGCGTTGCAGGTCATTTCCGAGGTCATCAAGACCGGATTCGTCCTGGTCGGCCGCGAAGACCTAGGAGCCATGAGCCATTCCGACGCCCCGATGAGAATTGAGTAAGGGATGACCTCGATCGAAAAGGATCTTCAAGAGAGCGCAGAGCAGGCCGACGGAAAGAACCCAGAGGTCGATCTCGACACCGGCGCCGATGCCCCCGAGGGCGGCAAGTCGGGCCTGAGTCCTTGGTGGATCATCGGCATCGTCACCACGCTGGCGCTGCTCGTCGTCGGGTTCTTCACCCTCGAGCTGGGCGTCTTCTTGTCGATGGTGATGTTCGTCGTGTTCATGGCGATGATCCTCTCGGGCTACAACGTGGCCTTCTCCTTCGCTGCTACGGCGCTGTTCTTCGCCTTCATCGGGGATCTCACCGACACGTTCGATCCCAATTCGCTCAACACGCTTCCGTCACGTTGGTTCAGCAGCGTCAGCGACAGCACGCTGCTCGCGGTTCCGTTGTTTGTACTGATGGGCGCCATCCTTGAGCGGTCGGGCGTTGCTGAGCGACTACTCAACGCCATTGGCCTGCTCATGGGCCGCGTTCGGGGCGGCGTGGCAGCAGCCGTGGTAATCGTCGGGACGCTGCTGGCGGCCGCGACCGGGGTTACCGCGGCGACCGTGATCGTGATGGGCATCTTGTCGCTTCCCGCAATGGTCAAGCTCGGCTACGACCACAAGCTGGCCGCCGGCGCCATCGTTGCCTCGGGCACCCTGGCTCAGCTGCTTCCGCCCAGCATCGTGCTCATTCTGCTTGCCCAGCAGTTGGGTGTGGGCATCCTCGGACTCTTCGCCGGGGCGCTGCTACCGGGCCTTCTTCTTTCGGGCCTGTACGTCGCCTATGTGCTGATCATTTCCTACATGCGTCCGGAGGTGGGCCCAACGATGCCCGAAGAGCAGCGCAAGCTTTCGGGCAACCCGAGCGCGTCAACGAAACTCATCATCGCCGCGATGCTTGGCACCATCGTGGCGCTTGCCCTGCTGCTGGTCAGCCCCAGCGCAGCGATCATCTTCGGTCTCGGATCCTTTGCGGTCTTCGCACTCTTCATGTTGCCCGGAAAGATGTTGGCCACCGAGGTGCTCGCCTCCATCGTGCCCACGCTGGTGCTGATCTTTGCGGTGCTCAGCGCCATCTTCGGCGGCATCGCAACGCCATCTGAGTCCGGAGCCGTCGGAGCTTTCGGCGCCCTGCTGCTGACCTTCCTCAACTGGCGCACCGATCGCCTCCTGGTAAAGGATGG
>CAZGVQ010000662.1:0-2123 GCA_964529355.1 uncultured Acidimicrobiales bacterium | reverse complement strand
CGCATCGAGTCTTCAGCGATAGACGCCACGATCGGAACCGAGAGGATACCGACGCCAACGCCCGCACTCAGCAGGCTGAAGATGCCGAAATCGACGCCGAACAATCCGCCCAGCGGTTTGAGGATATCGGGACTGATGAAGGCGATCGCGAAGAAGCCGAGCACCACCGAAGGAATGCTGGCCAGTGTCTCGATGATTGGCTTGACGATGGTTCGAACCTTGGGCTTTGCGTACTCCGACAGGTAGATGGCCACACCCAACCCGACCGGCCCGGCGACCAGAATCGCGATGCCGGTAATCCAGAGCGTTCCCACGAGCAACGTCGAAAGATCGAACAGGTTGCGGCGGGGGAACCACCCGATGTCGGTCAGGAGCGTCCATTCGAATTCATCTGATGCGACGAACTGCCAGGCCTCGCTGAAGATGCTCCAAACGATGAGAATGCTGATGAAGACCGATGACAATCCAGCGAGGAGCATGAGTCGGCGGGCTCGCGCGTTCTCGGCCACCCGTTGGCGACCGAGTCGAAAGTCGGCTGGTTTGGTGATCTCGCCCAGCGCTTCGGAGCGTTCGATGGCCAGCGACTCGGTGAGGTAGGTGCCAGCGAACAAATCCCACGGAGCTCGACCACCGGGCACCGCCACAAGATAGATTCCGGCGACCACGAACAGTGCGAACATCATCGTGATGTTGGCCGAGAAGGCCAGAATGGGAAGGGCATACAGGAAGCCAAAGCGAGTGAGCTGGCGCACCGCGATCGTCCAGAAGTCAGCCGGCGATCCCTGCTCATCGGCGATGTAATGATCGATGTAGGAGCCGACAGGCGTTTGAGATCCGGCCCAGTGCCACCCCTGCCACGCGGCCATGATGATGAATCCAATCCACCAATTCGAGAGCGAGAAGTCGCTGAACGGACCCGCCGCGTAGAACTCGACGATGGCTACGACCATCACGATGAGCAGGTACAGCAGGCCCTCTACAGCAGTCGACATGGCGCGGCCACGCACGGAAGGAATTGTGGGGGCCCATGCTCTTGGCGCTCGCTCTTCCGGCGGGGCTACCTGGGCTGACTGGGTGTCGGTCATCTGCGTCTCCCTGACCTACTCGGCCTGCCGACCGGGAGTGCGGTCGGCCCAGATGGTGGCGACCGCATCTCGTTCGTCGGCCGGAAGATCGATGTATCCGACCGCGCTCACCGATTCGAGACCCGTGTCGCTGAGCATGTAGTCGACGAAGTCGGCGACACCCGGCTGATTCGCAGCAGCATCGACGTTGACGTACGTATAAAGGAAGCGGGCAATCGGAAAGTCGGCGGAGGCAATCGTCTCGGGGGTGGGCGCCACACAATCGCCGCCGTCCTCTTCAGAGACCGAGAGCAGCTTGGCTCGACCGGCGGCCGCCGACTCCTGGGCGAAGGCGAATCCGACCCACCCGAGCGAATACTGACTGGCCTCGATTCCTTCGACAACGACGTTGTCGTCGGGGCTCGACGTGTAATCCGGACGAATGGTCTCGACGAATTCCCGGGCTTCGGTGTCGAGACCGGTGTCGCCACCGGCGACACCTTCGATCACGATCTCGGCAAAGGAGTCAAAGGTGCCCGACTCTTCGCCCGGCCCAAAGACATCGAGCGGAATCTCGTCAAACTGGGTACCTCCCCAGTCAGTGGTGATCGCATTGGCGTCAGACCAGGTCTCGGCGTTCAGAGCCTCCTCGCTGATCAGTGCATACAGATCGTTGAAGGACACACAGTCGATCACGTCGTTCTCGACCGAGGTGATCACGCTGATGCCATCGATCCCCCGCACGAGTTCGATGAACTCGATGCCGTTGGCTTCGCAGATCTCGATCTCTTCGTCCTTGAACGTTCGTGAAGCGTTGGCGATTGGCACCTCTCCCGCACAGAATTTGCGGGCACCGTCGCCTGATCCCGGACCTTCTACCGCGATGGCCACACCAGGCTCAATGTCTTTGTACTGCTCAGCCTGGAGTTGCACGATTGGGAACACGGTGGATGAGCCAGACACAAGGAACTCACCGACAACACCTGCTCCGGACTCTTCGTCAGCGCCCCCGGTTGCGGCAACCGGGGTGCCGGTTGATCCACCCGAATCGATCAGATT
>CAZGVQ010000661.1:0-2127 GCA_964529355.1 uncultured Acidimicrobiales bacterium | reverse complement strand
GTCGACCGACACGTTGCCGATGCGGGCCGGCCAGTCGCCGACCACCATGTCGGTCGGCAGGAACAGCACGTCGTCGTTCAACGAGTCGAGCGACACTGTGACCGACCGCTGCCCAGCCGGCAGCGTGATGGTTCCCGGCAACGGGCTGAAATCGACGCCGGGCGTCGCGCTGCCGACGGCCTGGTAGCTCACCGAGGTGTTCTCGACCGGAGCCTGATCAGCGGTGATGGTGAACGATGCGCTGTCGCCCTCAGAAATAGTGCCGCCACCGGTGATCGAGAGCTCAGGAAGATCCTCGCTCTCGATAATTGTGGAAGCCGAGTTGTCTCGCCCGACGGCATAGTCGGCGCCGCCCGAGAGGCTCAGCACCACAGTCTTGTCGCCTTCGACAATGTCGTCCTGACGGGTCTGCACAGGAATCTGCGCCGACAGCTGGCCGGGCGGGATGGTGACCCGGCCGGTGGTGGCGCTGAAGTCGACCCCGGCAACCGCGCTTCCAGCGGTGGTTGTGTAGAACACGTCGATCGCTTCAGACGATTCGCTGTGCATGCGCACCGTGAACACCGCAGGCTGGCCTTCGAAGACCGTGGCCGCATCAGAGGAAAGCTCGACAACCGGCATGCCGCCCCCGGCGAGGCTGGCGCGGTCCCGAATGATCAGCCGGGCAGTGGTGAGCGAACCGACCCGGTAGCTTCCCGTCGATGGCGACAGCACGATCACGATCTCTTCGTCGCCCTCGGTGATCGCGTCAGCGACGGTGGTAACCGTGATCTCGAACTCGTCAGTGCCGGCGGGAAGCACCACCGTGTTCGGAATCTGGAGGTAGTCGGTACCGGGAAGGGCGGTCCCTCCGATCTGCAGACTCACCGTCATGGGCGACTGAAGGACCTGGTCGGACCGCACGAAGAACTTGGCAGTCCGGCCTTCGCTGAGGGTCTGACGACCACGCAGGGTCAGCTCGGGAACATCGTCGTCGACGATGACGGTCTCCGCCTCAAAGGCAAGGGCAACCTGATAGTCCGGCCCCGGAGCCAGCGAGACCACCAGCGTTTCATCGGGCTCAATAATCGTGTCCTGACGAGTCTGCACCGCAACGTTCAACACCGTCTGACCCGGCTGCATCGTGACGACACCCGCCGGAACCGTGTAGTCGTCGGCCGCCGTCGCCGTTCCGACCACCGAAAAGCTGATGTCATACGCCGCCGCCACAGCCTGGTCGGCGGTGATCACGAAGTTGGCCGGGGTTCCTTCGGAGGTCACCGCAGACGTCGACGCAATCGCCACCGCCGGTGAACCCTGATCGCCCTCGATGGTGATCGTTGTTGCATTGATCGGCCCCAGAACGTACTGGCCGGCAGAAGACGGAACGAGCGAGACCTCGACGGTCTCGTCGCCCTCGACGATGGCATCGTTGAGCGTGTCGATAT
The DNA here is from genome assembly GCA_964529355.1 of uncultured Acidimicrobiales bacterium. Taxonomy (GTDB): domain Bacteria; phylum Actinomycetota; class Acidimicrobiia; order Acidimicrobiales; family SHLQ01; genus CALLQB01. Next base: position 700 of record CAZGVQ010000661.1, on the reverse strand, counting down.
CCAGCGAGAACACCGTGGTGTTCGCTGGGAACACAAACGTCGCTCCGGGTGGGTTGTAGTCAACCGCTGGCGTCGCCGAACCGAGCGCAGCGATCGAAACCGTGGTTGGGTTCGCGAACTGCTGATCAACCTCAAACTGCACGGTGGCCGAACCACCCTCGGCGACGGTGACCGGGCCGCTGATGATGGTGATCTCCGGCGGGGTTGCCTGAAAGGCGAACGTACCGACCTTGCCGCCTGCGGCACCTCCGTCGATGAGCGGCGGGGGGCTGAAATCGGGAATTCTCGACGTCAGCTGCCCAGGAATCGACCGCTCATTCCCGCCGATGACCACCGACGCGCTGCTTCGAGCACCAACGCTGTATCCGGTGCCGGGTGAGAGGGAGACACCCAGCGTCTCGGCGACCTCGGTGGTGGTGCTTCCGTACCGCTGATCGCGTTGCCAGGTCTCGAGGCCGTCAAGCGTTGCTTCGGTGAACACGGTGTCGATTACTCCGACGTCATAGCCCTGTTCGTCGAGGATGTTCTCGAGCTGCTCAACATCGGGGCCCTCATCGCCAACGCGAAGCGACCGGTAAAACGGGAAGTCGGCGTTGACCGCCACGGCGTTTCGACCATCGAGGTTAAAGAGAACCTGCCCGGGATCGACGGTTGCTCCGTCGGCAACACTGACCACACCGATGTTTCCCGCGGTGGTGGC
>CAZGVQ010000660.1:0-2148 GCA_964529355.1 uncultured Acidimicrobiales bacterium | reverse complement strand
GCCTGGCTGATCTTCGACCATCGCTACAAGAGCCGCTACGACGTGGCGGGAGCCCCGCCGGGCGACGAAGTTCCCGATTGGATCACCTCTGCTCCCACCATCGAGGCGCTATCCGCCAAGCTCGATCTCGACCCGGCCACGCTCTCTGCCACCGTCGCCCGGTTCAGCGAGTTTGCAGCGAAAGGCGAGGACCCCGACTTCCAACGGGGCGTCAGTGCCTATGACACCTTCAATGGCGACCAGAGCCTGCCCGGAGTCGAAGCGACCCTCGCCCCGGTCGATGAGCCGCCCTTCTATGCGATTCCCATCGAGCTCGGCTCACTCGGCACCACCGGTGGCCCAAAGACCGATACCCGCGCAAGGGTGTTGTCGCTTGAGGGTGGCGTGATCGGTGGTTTGTATGCTGCGGGCAACGCAATGGCTGCGGCCACCGGCATGGTTTATGGCGGGGCGGGTGGCACGCTCGGGCCGGCAATGACCTTTGGGTACATCGCCGGTCGGGAAGCCGCCGGGAGCCCGGCACCAACGAGAGAATGAGAGAACGACAGACAGTGAAAGTAGATAGCAACGATGAGTGATTCAACGAACATGGTCGGAAAGGTCGCGATCGTGACCGGTGGCGGATCCGGAATCGGGGCCGCCATTGTCAGGAACCTTCGTGGTGCTGGAGCGTTGGTGATGGCTGTCGATCAGAACGCGTCTGCTCTGGAGGCTGTCGCTGCGGGCACCGGCTGTGCCTTCACCGAGGTCGATGTCACCGACGAACTGGCCAACCGCGAGATGGTGGCCACCGCATTGACGGAGTTCGGTCGTCTCGATATGGCGTTTCTCAATGCGGGCATCCTGGGTCGCAAACGCGAGAGTCATCGCGAGCCGTACAACGCAGGCGACCTCGACCTCGATGAGTACCGGGCAGCGATGGCGGTGAACACCGATGGGGTGGTGTTCGGCACCGTTGCCGCCGCCGAAGCCATCGCCGAGTCGGGAGGCGGCTCGATTGTGGTTACCGCGTCCACTGCTGGTCTGGTGCCGTGGTCGATGACTCCCTTCTACAGCGCCTCGAAACATGCGGTGGTCGGCTGGGTGAAGTCGATGGCCGAGTCGCTAGGCAGACAGGGCATCAACATCAATGCGATCTGTCCGGCGGGCGTCGCCACGCCACTCGTGGGCCTCGAATCAGAAGACGCGGGCGACGAGTCGCGATTGCTGACGCCGGATTCGGTGGCTGCGGCAGCCGTTGAGGTTGCCAGCGCCGACTACACAGGCCAGGCGGTAAGTGTGGTGGCCGGTCGCGACGAGGTCGCGCAAATCCACCCCTTCAACGACGTACCCGGCTTCCCCTAGAAATCCCCGAAATTTTCGCGCTTAGCCACAACTGAGGTGGCCAACCGCGAAAATTTCGGGAGGTGGGGTTCAGACTTGGGTGGTTGAGGGGCCGGCTGGTGAGTCTTTGAACATGGCCTCGCTGTCGAAGCCGATTCGGGTGTCGGGGTCGATGCGGATCACCACTCGTCCAGGCGTATCGAGATGGGCAGCAAATGCTTCCTGGGCCTCGGGTTGGCCGGGCCGAACCTTGGCGGCCAGCGCCGGGTAGAACCACGCCTTGGTGTCGTCGTCTTCGAGCACCTCGGCGCTTCCCTTATAGGTCACGGCCTGGCTGATACCGATGTCGGTGCCGCGGCTGCTCACGGCCAGCGCTACTCGGGGCCGAGCCTCGATGGCGGGCACCCTCTTGCGTCGGCGGGTGCACGTAATCCAGAACGCGTCGTCCTGATACACGAAGTTCATGACCACGCCCACCGGCTCGTCCTTTGAGGTGGTCCACATGAAGGTGCACTCGGTCTGCTTGTCGAGAAGGGTCTGCTCTCGATCGCCCGAGAGCACGAACATCGACACGTCGTCGTAGCTGTCGACGTGTTCGGTCTCCCCACTCACATCTTCACTCACATCTTCACTCACGCCGGAGCGCTCCCACCCCAGGAATCCCAATGCAGCGACTCTTCGAGTGCGTTGCGGCTGCCGGGCTTGAACTCGGTGCCCTTGGTGTACGCGATGGGGATCAGCGCAATTTGGATCATCTCGGCATGGGGGATGCCAAGTATCTCGGCCGCCTGCTCTTCAAACATCGTATGGAGCGTGGTCCAGGAG
>CAZGVQ010000659.1:0-2153 GCA_964529355.1 uncultured Acidimicrobiales bacterium | reverse complement strand
GAAGAAGTTCGCGGCCTGGAGCCAGGGCAACTTGATGACTACGCCAAGCAGATGATTGGATCCATCATGGGCATGGACGAGGACCAGCGCGCACTATGGGCGACGAAGCAGGCCTACATTGCCATGGGCACTGCTTTGGCGGCTTGCGCGACGCTGGGTGTGGATACTTGCCCGATGGAAGGATTCGTTCCCAAGCAGTACGACGAGATCCTTGGCCTTGAAGAGAAAAACCTGCATGCCGTTTTGGTTTTGCCGATCGGTTATCGTGCTGCGGATGATGAGAACAGTAGCTTTGCGAAGGTGCGGAAGTCGTTGGATCAGATGGTGGTGCGAATCGGGCGATGATGACTTTCAAGCTTCTGTTTTGCCCACGAAAGACACGAAAATCCACGAAAGAAGATCATGACAGAGCTGATTCTGAAGGAAGAGTGCTTTCAAATTGTTGGAGCTTGTTTCGAAGTCTATAAAAACAAAGGGTGTGGGTTTCTCGAATCTGTCTATCAGGAATGTCTTCAAATTGAATTCGATCATCTTCAGATTCCGCATGAAAGCCAAAAAGAACTTGTTCTCACCTACCGAGGAAATGACCTCAAACAAAAGTTCATCCCAGATTTCATCTGCTTTGGAAAAATTATTCTTGAGATCAAAGCCGTTGACCGGCTACATGACATTCATCGATCTCAAGTTCTAAATTACCTGAACGCTACCGGGTTCAAATTGGGAATTCTGATGAATTTTGGATCACATCCAAAAGCTGAGTGGGAGCGACTGGTCATCTAAGTGCGCGTCAGAATTTCGTGGATTTTCGTGTTTTTCGTGGGCAAAAATTTCTACCCGAACTGAATACCCTGAGCCAAAGGCAAGTCATCCGACCAGTTGATCGTATTGGTTTGCCGACGCATGTAGACCTTCCACGAATCGCTACCGGACTCGCGCCCGCCACCGGTTTCTTTTTCGCCACCAAAAGCACCGCCAATCTCAGCGCCGCTGGTTCCGATGTTCACGTTCGCGATCCCACAATCAGAACCCGTCGCTGACAGGAATCGCTCGGCGGTTTGCAGATTCGTGGTGAAGATTGCGCTGGAAAGCCCTTGGGGAACCGAATTCTGAATATCGATCGCTTCATCGATGTTGCGATAAGGAATCACATAAAGAATCGGAGCAAACGTTTCCTCAACGACCTGGGCCGTTTGCTTTGGCATGCGGATGATCGTCGGCTGGACAAAGTTGCCCTGCCCTTCAACTTTGCTGCCGCCACAAACAACCTCGCCACCTTCGGCGGTGGCTTGCTGGATGACGGTCATCATTTTTTCAACCGAATCGGCAGTGATCAGAGGTCCCATCAACGTTGGCGCTTCCAGGGGATCGCCGATCGTGACTTGAGCGTAGGCTTTCTTCAAACTCGCGATCACATCGTCGATACAACTTTCGTGGACCAGCAAACGGCGCGTTGATGTGCAACGCTGGCCGGCAGTTCCGACGGCGCCGAACACGATGCCACGGATTGCCAGATCCATATTCGCGTCGGGCTCGACGACGATCGCGTTATTGCCGCCAAGCTCCAACAAGGTTTTGCCGAATCGCCCTGCTACACGAGAAGCAACCATGCGACCGACTTTTGAGGATCCGGTAAAGCTAATCATTGGCAAGCGCGAATCGTCCAGAATGCGGGTGCCTACCGTTTCGTTTTCTCCAATCGTCAAGCTGAACAAACCAGTCACGCCATGGTCTGCAGTGACTCGATTGCAAATGTGTTGCGTTGCGATAGCGGTTAGTGGCGCCAGGGGAGAAGGCTTCCAAACCATCGTGTCTCCGCAGACAGCGGCAAGCGCTGCATTCCAGGACCAAACTGCCACCGGAAAGTTAAACGCGGAGATGATTCCGATTGGACCCAGCGGATGCCACTGCTCGTACATGCGATGACCGGGCCTTTCAGAGTGCATTGTCGAACCGCAGAGTTGTCGGGAGAGTCCCACGGCGAAGTCGCAAATGTCGATCATCTCCTGGACTTCGCCGATCCCTTCGGCGCGGATCTTTCCCATCTCCAAAGCAACCAGTTCGCCCAGCGGTTCGATGTCGTCGCGGAGCGCGTTGCCGAGATCTCGAATCAAAGCGCCGCGCCGTGGCGCCGGCACGGTTCGCCAGGATTGGAA
>CAZGVQ010000658.1:0-2155 GCA_964529355.1 uncultured Acidimicrobiales bacterium | reverse complement strand
CCTCCACGCCGTGCGCATCGGTGGTGGTGGCCAACTCGGCCGCAATGACGTCGTCGAAGAGCGGTCTGATGGGTTCGATGACCAGATCGAGCGCACCGGTGATGAGCACGGTTCGGTGGCCCAACCGCCGATGTTCGCGGACCCGCCGGAAGCCCTCGGGGAAGGCCTTGGCCATGAGCAGATCTGAGAACATCTCTTCGGCATCTTCTGCGAGCGCATCGACAGGTCCGTCGGCATAGCGCCGGTAGAACTGGGGGAGGAAGTCGCTGCGGTCGCGTCGGTCGAGGCTCAGCAGCGAGGGCCCCTCGGCCAGCAGGGCACCGGCCAGCGCGAGCCGCTCGCTTGTGGGAAGCCGCCGGGTGGCGAGCCATGCATAGGAGGCAACCACGTTGCTGGCGATGAGCGTGTTCTCGAGGTCGAATACCGCGAGCTGGCGGTTGGGGTCGAGAACCTGGCCTCGCAGTCGTTGTTGACGGCTGGGGCCCGTTCGCGCTCCGGGTGTGGTCTTCACCCGACCGGCTTTGACCACCGACGGAAGGTGGACGCCGGGCACGTAGTCGTCCCACACGATTGTCCGGGGATCGAAGGTGAACAGCTCCTGGTCGGGGGAGTCGAGCGACTCCCAGAGTTCGAGGAGGCGTTCGAGTCCGTAGACCGCTTCGCATTCGGCGTATGCGCCATACAGGTCGACGTACCCCTTGGCCCGTTCGACCTGGTCGCGCTGCTCGCCAAGGCCAGCGGTGTACATGGCCGGCTTGCCGCGTAGGGGCAACATCGACAGCGCCTTATCGGTGCGATCGAGGGTCTTGCCGGCTCGTTCAAGCTGCTTCTGCACCCGGCCGCGCCCGGGAAACGAAAACTCGGGCACGGCGATTGGTTGCCCTCGATCGTCGTAGATCGGGTTGGCGGTGAACCACTCCTGCGCCAGGTCGACCAGCTTGATGTAGCGAAGTGGATTGAGCGAGCCAGAAGCAACCTGGGTGATGTCGGGCTTGCCGGAGTCGGTGGCGACCGGGCCTCGTGCGGCGACCGCACAGATCGCCGCAACGACGAAGTCGACCGGGATGACATCGATGATGCCCTCGGGAACTCCTGGAAACTCTTTGAGTAGTCCCCGGGCGTAGCTGATGATGATGGGCTCGGCCATGCGGAAGCCACGAATCCAACCCGGTACGGGTTCGGCGACGGCCGATTCGATAATTGCCGGGCGGACGGTCGATACCGGAAGGTCGCCGCGCGTTTCGGCCAGGGCGACTTCTCCGAGTGCCTTGGTGAAGGCGTAGGAATCGGGGAAGCCGAGCGACGAGGCTCGTGCCCGTCCGGCCTCAGCGAGTTGATCGGTGACCCATCGGGAGCGGAGCTGTTCGGTTTTTGCGGCGATTGCCGGGCGTCCCGCGGCGCCGAGCTCGTCGTTGGCGCTGCTGCGGAATCCGTCGAGGCGTTCGACGCTGCGGCTTTCGGACTCGAACTCGGCGCGGGAGCGGCGGGCCTGCTCGACCTCGATGCGCCAGTCGACGTCGACAAAGAAGGGGCTGTCGTCCACCGGCTCTTCGGGAGCGGCGCCCCGCCGTGAGCCGGCGACGTAGCAGGTGGATACCGCCACCAGATGTGGCGTAACGCCCAGCTGATTGAGGGTCTCGGCAACCCGCACGGGGCCGAGCAGGTTGACCTCGACCGCGAGATCGATAGGGGAGTCAAAGGAGACCGCGGCCGCCGAGTGGATGACGATGTCGCAGCTCGCAAGGGCGTCGAGGCCATCCTGATCGAGCCCCAGTCCGTCGACGCCGACGTCGCCCGCGTAAGCGTGAACGCGAGAGGCGCATACGGCGTCGAACTCCTTGCCCCACTCCTGTCGGAGTCGGTCGAAGGCATCGTTCTTGAGTACTTCTCGTTTCACGCGTTGTTCGGCGCCGCGGCGTCCCGGCCGCACGAGCAGCACCAGTTCGGCGTCGGGTGCACTGCGAAGAAGTCGCTCGACCAGGGCGGTACCGAGAAAGCCGGTGGACCCGGTGATGGCGATGCGCTTGCCCGCCAGTTGCTCTGGAATCACGCCGCATTTCTACCAAACCATTCGCCGTCTGTACCATTTGGTCAGTGTCGGATCTCGAGCCTGAAATTTCCACGAAGGAGCGCATTCTCCAAGGTGCCCTGCGAT
>CAZGVQ010000657.1:0-2160 GCA_964529355.1 uncultured Acidimicrobiales bacterium | reverse complement strand
AGACCCTCGATGTACCCGGCTGCCCGATCCTTGGCGCCGCTGACGGTCATCCAGCCCGAGCGGAAGCCAGCAACTCGGTAGGCCTTCGACAGCCCGTTGATGGTGAGAAACACCACGTCGTCGGCCAGCGAAGCAATGCTGACGTGCTGGGCGTCGTCGTAGAGAATCTTGTCGTAGATTTCGTCGGACATCACCACAAGGTCGTGGCGACGAGCCAGGTCGACCACCTGTTGAAGCACGGCTCGCGAATACACGGCCCCGGTTGGGTTGTTTGGGTTGATGATCACGACGGCCCGGGTGTTGGGGGTGATCTTGGCTTCCATGTCGGCAAGATCGGGAGCCCAATCGGCCTCCTCGTCGCAGCGGTAGTGGACCGGACGGCCACCACTAAGGCGGGTCGCGGCGGTCCACAAGGGAAAGTCGGGGCTCGGGATCAGCACTTCGTCGCCGTCGTTGAGCAGACCCTGCAGGGCCATGACGATCAGTTCTGAGGCTCCGTTGCCGGTGTAGATGTCGTCGATCTCCACGCCGGAGATCCCCATGCGTTGGTTGTACTGCATCACCGCTTTGCGGGCGCTGTAGAGCCCCTGGGAGTCGCAGTAGCCCTGCGCCGTCGGCAGGTTTCGCACCATGTCGACCAGCACTTCTTCGGGAGCCTCGAAGCCAAACGGCGCCGGGTTTCCGATGTTGAGCTTGAAAATCCGGTTGCCTTCATGCTCGAGCCGGTTGGCCTCGGCAAGAATCGGCCCGCGGATGTCGTAGAGAACGTCGTCGAGTTTGGTCGATTTGGAAATCTTCGGCGCCATTACTTCACGATAGACCCAAGTCGCCTCGCAGACGCCCTCGGTTTCGGAGCGCGCTACCGGCTAGGAGGCATGGCCAGCGGCGATGGCCTCATTGGTGAAGGCTCGGAACTTCACCGCATCAAAGGCAACAACCAACCGGGCGTCGGTTTCGACGATGACCCGATGTTCGGAGTCGAGAAACTTACAGAATGCCTGACGGTACTCATCGTCGGGGTTCGACCGGGCTCCCGAAAGCTCGGGATAGAACCAGGCCTTCAGCTCTTCGAAACCCTCATCGCCGTTGCCGTAGATCTTCGAGTCACCCTTGAAGGTCGCGGTCTTTGAGTTGTTGTTGATCACGATGGCCGACTGCGGCCGCTTCCGCATGGCGGGCACACGCTTTCGGGACTCCGCACAGGTGGTGTAGAACTTGCCGTCGCGGTAGAGGAATGCCACCACAACGCCGACGGGGTAGCCCTCGGAGGTGGTCCAGTTGAAGACGCACTCGCCACCGTCAGCCAGCAACTTTGCGAGCTCGTCGTCGTCGAGCCGCATCGTGGTGAGATCTTCGTAGTCAACGGCGTCGTCAGCCATGGTTCTCCTGTTTCACTACTAGTTGTCGCAACCGGTTGTCGCTCCTGCCTTGCTATCACCGGTCGACCGCTATCAGCGAATATCTCGGGTCAGTGCGTACACCGGAATCGTCTCGAAGTCTCGTGCCGTGGTGATCGTGCCCATGTACTCCGAGGACACACCGGTGTCGCGTTGTAACGCCAGCAGCGCAGCGAAGGCCCCGGTGACATACACCTCGCCTTCGGGCGTCCGAGGTTCGATACGAGCCGCCCGCGTCATTTCCCGTCCGGCGAAATCCTCTTCGCCGCTGATGGCGTCGACGATCGGCAGCAAAGGCCCAACATGCCCGCTAAGCCGCAACCCGAAATCCGCCGGCAGACCAGCTGCCTCGAGGTCGACGCCAGCCAGCGCAGACTGGATGTCGAGGGCCGCAGTTGCCGCCACAGCGACGTCGGAGAAAATCACCTTCAGCCCGTCGCCCCACGTTTGGGCCACCAGCACACCATCCCCAGCGTTTCGGAGGACCTCGGACAACGGGGCCATCACCTTGGCCTGAAACGCCTGAATGTCCAGGTCTCCGAGGCGGCTGTAGCCTTTCAGGTCGCCAAACACCACGGCCCGGATCTGTCGACTGAGTTGACCAACACCGACGAAGCTGTCCGTTGTCCCAGCGCCCATCGAGTCGATGACCTCCACCGTTCCCCCAACCGAGCGCCAGACCTCGATGTCATGGGCGGTCCCGGCGTCACCCGGTGACTCGCCGCCGTCCCAGATAGCGAGCTGCACAGCCTCGGTGCCGAGC
>CAZGVQ010000656.1:0-2169 GCA_964529355.1 uncultured Acidimicrobiales bacterium | reverse complement strand
ACGACATCGATGGCGGAGCGGTGCTCGATCTGCTCAAGGGCGATGTTCGCCCCGCAATGGTCGACATGATCAAAGAATGCAAGGACCGCGGTCTGAAGGTTGCCTGCCTCACCAACAATATTTCGTCGGGTGAAGCCTTCAGTGGCGCTGACGAGAAACAAGGCGACGTCGCGGCAGCGATGGCACTGTTCGACTACATCATCGAGTCATCCAAGGTGGGCGTACGCAAACCCGAGATGCGGTTCTACGAGCTGGCTTGTGAACAGGTCGGGGTTGAGCCGTCGGAATGTGTGTTCCTCGACGACCTCGGTGTCAATCTTCGCTCGGCCCGGGCCATGGGCATGACCACCATCAAGGTGGTCGACCCTGAAACCGCAATCACCGAGCTCAGGGCTTCTCTGCCCGCCGCCGGGTAGCTGTAGGATTCGGCCACCGACGACCGAACGAGCGACTTCCTTGTCATCAACGTCAGCCCCGTCATCACCGTCACTGCGACCGAGCGACATGATCGTCGTCGGGAACTCCTCGGACGCACCGTTCGCCATCGATGTTGCGTTTGCACTGGGACAGTCCGAGGACATCGCCGATCTCATCAGCATGAAGTCGTTTGCGAACACCGAGTTCTGTCCGCGGTTCATCTCCGACGAGAGCGACCTCACCCGAATCGGCGACCAACTCGACGGCAAGACCGTGGTCATCGTGAGCACGTCAAGTCTCACGATGAGCCGAAACTCGCTGGCCATGCGCAACCTGCTCATCGCCCGGGCGGCAAAGGACAACGGCGCCGAAGCAGTGGTGCTGGTAGAGCCCGACCTGTACTACAGCGCGCAGGATCGCGGTCCTCGTCCCGAACATGGCAAGACCCATTTCGAGCGCGACGTCGACGACCTCAAGAAGTTCGACGGGCAGCCGTTCTCGTCGCGGCTCTACGCCCAGATGCTGCAGTTGGCCGGTGTCGATCGGGTACTAACCGTGCACAACCACTCCGTTGCCGTGCAGGCCGAGTTTTCCGAGGTGTTCGCCGGTCGGTTCCACAACCTGATTCCTTACGACCTGTACGCCGACTACCTCCAGAATGCCGACATCGTCGACTTCGGGCCCGATGGCGAAGGCCTCGTGCTCTGCGCCCCCGACAAAGGGGCCCGTGATTTTGTGCGCACGATGTTTGAGAAGCTCGAGCTTCCGGCGGCTCGATTCATCATGCTCGACAAGGAGCGCACCGGAGAGCGCGAAGTCGAGATCAGCCTGCACCCCGAGAGCGACACCACCATTGAAGACATCGCCGGCCACGACCTGGTGCTGTTCGATGACATGGTGCGCACCGGCTCGACCGTGGTGAAATCCTGCGAGTTTCTGAAGCACGCAAAGCCCAACCGCACGGTGTTTGCGGTGTCGCACTTCTATGCAAGTTCGGAGGGTCGCGAGAAGATGGCCAACCCGGCCATCGATGAGATCCTCACGCTCAACACCTTGCCAACCGTTCTGAACCGTGACGTTCAGGGTCGGCTGCGCAAGAAGCTGGTGGTGCTCAAGATCGAGCAGTGGCTGGCGCGCAACCTGTGCGAGATTCTCGCGCTGCCGATGCCGCGTCGTGACGACCTGTATCACATCGATATGTCGTCGAAGAACCCTCGGTTCAAACGCAAGATCTACTCCAACGATCAGCTCGCCGAGCTGCGCGAGAGCTAGCTCTTCCAGTTCCCCCGCATAGCCGCTAGCGGCTCGACGACCTCTGGGGGCGCTTTCCGGCGTTCTTGTTGCCGTTGGAACTCTTTGCGTTCTTGCCGTTGCGGCCCTTGTTCTTGGGGCCTCCCGAACGCGACCCGTTCGAACTCTTGTTGTTGGAGTTGTTTCGCTGGTTCTTTCGTCGCGAATTCTTCCGGCGACCGTTGCCGGACTTCCCGCGGCTTCCGCCACCGTTGCCGCGACCGTTTCCGCCGCCACCGCCTCGGGACTGCTGCTTGGCCTGGGGACGTGCCGGGGCCCGCTCGGGCTTGGGTTCTCCCGATGCGACAGCCTTGAGGAGCGCAACATCGGGGTCGGTGATGGGCTCGTCGATGTCGACCTTGCGCATCATCTTGCGGGCGTCTTTGGTTTGCTCAGGGGTGAGCAGCGAAAGCACCACGCCACCAGCCCCGGCGCGAGCCGTCCGGCCCGATCGGTGTACGT
>CAZGVQ010000655.1:0-2169 GCA_964529355.1 uncultured Acidimicrobiales bacterium | reverse complement strand
CCGTTCTTCATCCAGATCTGGAAGACGCCCTTGATGTTCATCTTGGCGATGTCTTCGGCTTTGAGGCCGTACTTGGTTTCAAAGAGTTCGGTGAAGAGCGCGTCGTCGAAGCTCTTTGAGCAGAGCAGGCCGATGTTGAGCTTGATGGGCTTGCTCACCTTGCCGATCTTGCGATGCCACATGACGCCGCCGATCGAGGTTTGGCAGCTCATGCCGACCAGCGCCATCTTCTCGAAGCCCCGCTCTTTCGCCTCGGGGAACGCCATGGTGTTTGCCGAGTAGGTGTACCGGCTGCCAGCACCCCGCAGCACCTCTTCGCGGTTGGTCGCAACCATCGGAAACGCTTTCCAACCCGGGTCGCCGTTGGGGAGTGACTCGACGCCGCTGGTAAGTGCTGCGTCGATAATGCCGTTCTCGAGGCACCAGATGAGGATGGCCGACACGAGGCCGCCGTCCTGGCCGGTCTCATACACAAAGTCATCGCTCGCTCGAACGAGAAGCGTGTCGCTGAAGATGCCCGACATCTCCTCGGGCTCGCGATGGCGGCCGAACAGATGCATATCGGCTTCGGTTTCCCAGCTGCGGAATCGAGGACATGCCCGGGTGCACGACGTGCAGCCCTTCACACCGTGGGTGCAGTTGTCCTTGCCCAACTCTTCCTCGAGGTGGAACGGCTTATAGGCACCTGGTTCATGCTTGTAGCCGATGACGTCGTGGGGGCACGAGATCACGCACCCTGCACACCCGGTACAGAGGCCGCTGGTGATGACCTCCTCGTAGAGCTCTTTCCACTGGAACGACCAACGTTCCTTCTTCGCAACAACCGGAGGTGCATCGGTGACAGCCATGGCCGAACGATACAACCGCCGGGCAGCACTCGGCACATGTCTGGGCCGACTTTGTCGCGCGCCCCTACGGCCCGCTGGTGTGGCTTAGCTGTCGAGGTCGGAGGTGCCGGGGTTCGTCGAGTCGGTTGCCTCGTCTGGCTCACCAAGGAGCGATTCGAGACGGGTGGCTGACGACTGGTAGTCGGCCAGCGCCCGACGGATCTCATCGGCGTCGCGTTCGCGGCGCCGCAGATCGGCCATGGTGGCTTCGAGAACCTCGCGCTCACGAACCAGATGGGTGCGCCACTCGGCCAGCCGATCGGCCTCGGCATTGAGCGCCAGGCGTTCGGTTTCGAGCTCGTCGCGACGCTCCTGAAGTGCCACGGCCTGATCGGAGTAGAGCATCGACGTGTCGTTCAGCTCAACCTGTTTGCGGCGAAGCTGAAGCTCAGCATCGTCGAGATCCGCTGCGGTTTGCTCGAGCTCTGCCTTCCGTGCGGTTTGCTCGTCGGCGGTTTGCTCGAGACTCGTCAGCGACGCTTCGAGTTCGGACAGGCTCGCATCGAGGTCGGCTTGCGCCTGATCGAGCGCCGAGCGCTTTGCGTCGATCTCGGTATCGGTCTGGGCCAACGCATCGAATTGTGAACGCTGCTCTTCGGCGCGGTCGTCGATTGCGGTGCTGGATTCAGCCAGATAGGTCTGGCGCAGCTTGAGGCGCTCCTGTTCGGCCTCAAGCTCGGCTTCAAGGTTCCGCGCTTCCTGCACCCGCCGATCGTGCTTCGCGGTCTTCTTCTCGTGGTCGGTCTTGCGGGCGTCCAGCGCTGCGGCGCGCTTGCTGTGCTTCTTCTGCGCCTTGTCGAGGGCCGCCGAGTCGGCTTCGAGTCGAGCTTGGCGGGTTGCGGCAGCGGTCTCGGCCTCTTCGAGTTTCGCGGATTCGTCGGCTAGCGCCGATTCGTTCCGGGCGAGGTTCTTTTGCACTTCGGCAAGTTCGACCTGTCGCGCAGCGTGCTGGTCCTCCTGAGTGTCCAGGATCGCCGATTGTTCCTGCAGCTCCCGGGCTCGCCGGTCGAGAGCACCCTTCCGTTCGAGCTGGTCCTGGGTGAGCGCATCGAGGTCGCCGATGGTTCGATCGAGACTCGCCTGCGCTTCGACGGCGATCGACTCGGCAGCTGCCACCTTCGCTTCGCGTTCGTGGACCTCGAGTTCAACAGCGGCCACCCGTTCCATCCGAGTAGCGAGCTCAGCGTGGTGCGGCGTGAGTTCGGCGGTTTCGCGCTCGGCTGCTTCGCGGCGCTCGTCGACGTCGGCTTCGAGCAGTTCGACATCGTGTCGTAGCTCGTCC
>CAZGVQ010000654.1:0-2178 GCA_964529355.1 uncultured Acidimicrobiales bacterium | reverse complement strand
CCGAGAGCCACGGCGAAGAAACCAGGCTGGCGATGTGCAGGCCCACGGCAGCCTGACTGAGAACCAACAGCACCACCAGCGGCGGATGGTCGGGGCCGGGTGCGACGTGTTGGGCGTCGCCGGCAACGGCACCGTCGAGCGTGTCGGCGACGTCGCTGCCCGAGCGGTGGTAACGGGTGCTGGGTGAGGTGAGTATCGACGGTGGGGCTGAGGGAAGAAGCGAGCCTTGCTGGCCAGGTGTTGTTACCTCAGCGAGCGAGACGACGCCGATGGTGATCGCGTTGTTCGGGCATCCTTGTACGCAGGCCGGTGCTTCGCCATCGGCCAGTCGGTCGGTGCACATGTCGCACTTGCGAACGATGCCCAGTCGGTCGTTGTACACGGGCACGTCGTAGGGGCAGGTGAGGGTGCAGTACTCACAACCAATGCAGGCATCGTCGAGGTGCTTGACCACCCCGGTGACCGGATCCTTCTCATAGGCGTTGGCCGGGCACCCGGTCATGCATCCGGGGTCGGCGCAGTGGTGACAGGCGGTGGTCACCGTCTGGTTGACCGGACCGGGGCCAATCTCGACCGGCACCGACTCGGTCAGCAGCACCCCAACCGATCGAAACGACTCGCCGACATCGAGGCCGTTGAGGCTGTGGCAGGCGGTGACACATGCTTTGCAACCGGTGCAGGTGTCGAGATCGACTTCGAATCGATACTGATGCCCCGGCGCTGGTTGCGTGAGGGGAATGAGCGTCGACCATTGGCCGGTGCGATCCGCCTCATAGCTGCGGGCAAAGCGGTCGACCGCGGGCAGCTCAGCCTGCGCGGCGATCAAGGCATCGATGACCATGGCCAAGTACACCGCTGCGTAATGTCACCGATGTCTCGGTTCGATGAACTACGCGTAAACGCCGGCGCACAACGACTTTTCGCGCCGGTGCTACCCCTGTTTGGCTCGTTTGACGGGTGGGCCATTGTCATACAATATGACGAGCGATACAAGCCTTGATCAACCGAGAGCACATGACGGCTGACCGCCCCGGTACCGACACTGATGACACCTTTCAGTGGGATGTGCCAGACACCTTCAACTTCTCGGCCGACGTTGTCGATCAATGGGCCGAAGACCCTGATCGCCTTGCCCTCATCACGGCCGATGACGCCGGGAATGAGCAACGTTTCACCTACGCGGGTATCGCCGCCGCGGCTGCCCGCCTGGCCAACCTGCTCACCGAGCTCGGCCGCACCCCACGATGACCGAACCGGTCTTTGAACCCCTCGAGCGTCTCCCCGCCTACCGGGTAGCCGAGCTGACGATCCGACGTCAGATCCTCGACGGCACCCTCTCGCCCGGAACGCTCCTGCCGCCCGAGCATGACCTGGCCGATCAACTCGGCGTGACTCGTCCGACCGTCCGCGAAGCACTGCGGGCGCTGGAGTCGGCGGGGCTGATCGAGCGGAGTGTCAGACGACGCATGGCGGTTACCGCCCCGGCCACCATCGTCACCACCAACGCGATGCACGAGGCCATCGTTCTTCACGGCATCTCCTATCGCGAGCTGTGGGAGGTCGGCGCAGCTCTCGAACCCGTCGCCGCGCGCCTGGCGGCGGCCCACATCACCGACGACCTCCTCGACAAGCTGCGGGCCAACCTCGACGCCACCGCCGACTGTCTCGACGACCCGGCAGCGCTCAGCGTTGTCGACATCGAGTTCCACGACCTGGTTGCTCAGGCCGCCGAGAACCATGCGCTCCTGTTGGCCCGCGAGCCGCTGGGTGCGCTGCTCTTTGCCGCCTATGCCACGGTGCTCAACCAGATCGGCCCCGGTAGCACCAGCCTGGGCCCCGACAACAAGCCAATCGAAGCGCACCGGCGGCTGTTCGATGCGCATGCGAACATCCTGGCGGCGCTCGAAGCGGGCGATGCCGCAACCGCCGAGACCTGGATGACCAAGCACTTCGTCGACTTTCGACGCGGTTGCGAATTGGCCGGCCTCGATCTCGACGCCGCCGTCTCCACCCATCACCGACCAACAACCTGAAACACCCACCACAAAAGAACATCGGAGAAGACCAATGACTTCACCCAATGGCGTCCATCACCTGGCCGTCGCTACCAAAGACATCAAGGCCCAGATCGAGTTCTTCAACGACGTTCTCGGGTGCGAACTGGTGGCTCTCTACTGG
>CAZGVQ010000653.1:0-2189 GCA_964529355.1 uncultured Acidimicrobiales bacterium | reverse complement strand
GGTTGTCCTCGCGCGCCGCTACCGCGAGGCGGCCGCTACGGCTCTGAGCAAACAAGCGACCGGCCAGGATCGATCCGAACAACACGATGAGAATCGGCACCCGACTATCGAGCGCCCCGCCGATGCGAAACGCCAGCCCCGCACGATCGCCGCCGGTGAGATCGGGCCAGTTCCGGGCCACTTCGTGGGTGACGAAAAGGAGGGCCAGGGTGATAACCGTCGCGGCAACCGCACCCGATTCGGCACCCGAACGAGCCAGCCCGATACCGATGATGAACGCAACCACCAACACGATGCCCGTGGCGATCAGCAGGGCCAACCAGACATTGATGTCGACATCGACCAGGCCGAACGGCGCGTCGGGAATCCGCTTCAGCTTCTCCTCGGGCGAGATGGCCAGTACGGCAAACGCATAGCCGGCGATGGCACCGAAACCCACATGCCCGAACGACAAAACGCCGGTGTTGCCGACATAGATCTGAATACCGACCACGATGATCGCGTCGATCAACATGATGGTTACGAGCCGCTCGGCCGAACCGCTACCGAGGATCTGCTGGTAGAGCAGGCCACCTCCCAGCAGGAGCACGAACAGCGCCACCGCGCCCGACACAGGCGCAACGATGTCGCGGCCGAAGCGCTGAAACATCAGACGCGTTCCGCAGTGGCGATGGTGACAAACCCGCCGGGGCGAAAGATGAAGAACACGGCGATGAGCGCAAACACGAAACCTTCGGTGAGGCTGGCCACACCGTCGGGAAGCCACGAGCGAAGCAGAACTTCGGTGAGACCCAGTGCGAGTCCACCAAGCACGGCGCCCCGCAGACTTCCGAGGCCGCCGATGAGCGCAGCCAGAACACCTCGAAGCATGGGGTCGATGCCCGCCGACGGTGTGGTGCTACCGGCCCGCATCAACCAGAAGACGCCGGCGATTCCGGCCAGCAGACCCGAGAGGAGGAACGCTCCGCGGATGACCGCGTCGGACTTCACGCCCATGAGGCGGGCGGTGTCGAAGTCGGCCGCTGCGCCCCGCAACGCCAGACCAAACATGGTGCGCTGCAACAAAAGGGAGGTGAGTAACAGCGTGATTGCGGTGACCACGATGACCGCCGCGTCGTAGACCTCGATGTTCAGGCTGCCGACCGAGAACGTATTGGCCACCCAACCCGGGCGCGAGAAGTTCTTCACCGACGCGGAGACATACAAAATGAAAATGGCCGACACCACGAAGTGCACGCCGAACGACGTGAGCAACAACGTGAAGTCGCTGGCCCCGCGCACCCGGCTGAAGGCAATGCGTTCGATGAGCAGCGACGTCACGACCGACGCGATGAGAATGAGCGGAACGGCCACCCACCACGACCAGCCCTGATCGAGGGTCCAGAGGGCCACGTACCCCGACACGGTGATCATCTCGCCGTGGGCGAAGTTGAGTAGATGCATCACGCCAAAGATCACGGCGACCCCCAGGGCCAGGAGCGCATAGATGCTGCCGCGGCCGAGACCATCGATGAGGTTCTGGAGAAACTCGACCACGTCAGCCGCCCACAAACGTGTCGAACAAATCGGTACGAGCCAACAACTCATCGCCGGTACCGCTAGCCACCACTTCGCCGCTGCGGAGCACATAGGCCCGGTCGGCGGCTTCGAGCATCCGGGTGGCGTTCTGCTCGACCACCAGGGTGGTGGTGCCGTTCTCGCGGAGGCGGGCGATGAGGTCAAAAACCAGATCGACGAGGATGGGCGCCAATCCGAGCGATGGCTCGTCCATCATGATCAGACGGGGCCGCGACATGAGCGCCCGGGCAATCGCCAACTGCTGCGCCTCGCCACCCGACAGGAACCCCGCCGCGGTGTCCCACTTCTCCTTGAGGACCGGAAACAGCTCGACCATTTCATCGAGCGATTCGCTGCGTTCGGCTGCGGTGCGGGTGATACCCCCGATACGAAGGTTCTCCTCGACGGTCATGTCGGTGAAGATCCGCCGATGCTCGGGAACCAGCGCCAGCCCGGCCCGAAGCATCTTCTCGGGCGACATTCCGGTGACGTCCTGACCGTCAAACGTCACGGTGCCGCCGTCGGGCGTGAGCAACCCCGCGATCGAACCCATGAGTGTGGTTTTGCCTGCCCCGTTGGGGCCGATGAGGCCTACGACCTCACCGGCCCCCACGGACAAGCTTGCTTCTCGA
>CAZGVQ010000652.1:0-2190 GCA_964529355.1 uncultured Acidimicrobiales bacterium | reverse complement strand
GTCTGCTCCTTATGGAGCGGGTGTGACATCGATGCACCCGGCCTTACGGAGAGTGCTCCGGAAGGCGAAATACGCCGTTGGAGACCAGCCCGCGCTGATGCCGCTGTTTCTGCGTCTCACACCGGAAGGTACCCGTCGCGCAATCACCGATTCCACCGACATCGTCATCGAGGGTTTCCCGCGATCGGGCAACACATTCGCGGTTTTTGCCCTGCGTACTGCCAACCCCCAGTTATCGATTGCCAGCCACATTCACCACCACGGGCCCATCAAGATTGCCTTGAAACGGTCGCTGCCTCTGCTGGTGGTGGTCCGCGAACCCGTTGCGTGTCTGAGCTCTTACCTCATCGCCGGGCCCCATGGACGTCCTCGAGATGTGCTCGAGGAGTACTGCGGCTACCACAAGGCGCTTCTGGAGACCGACGATGCAGCTCTCATTGCCACCTTCGACCAGGTGACGAACAACTACGCCCGTGTGGTGCAGCGACTCAATAACCGTTTCGGGTTGACCCTCGATCCGTATAAGAACACAGCCGAGAACGACGCCGAGGTTTTCGCTGCGATCAAGGACGACCATGCGAGTATCCATCGGAGTCGTAAGGCCACCGAGGTGGCCCCGGTGCCGCACGCCGAGCGGGCCGAACTCAACGAGCAGCACCGGGCCGCGCTCACCGCTCCGGACCTGGCGGACCTTCTCAGGTCTGCGGAGACCCTGTACGCGCAGCTCGTTCGTCGCTCCGGCTGATCGCTTTCCGACGACGGAAATCAAACGATGGGTGACGCCCCTCGATCAGGGCAGCCGCAACGACGACCGAGGCAAGAATCGCCGCAAACTTCGAGGCCGCATCGGCGACGGGTCGCTCGGCTGCAAAGCCAAGGCCAACGACGAGGCTTGATTCGGTGACGGTGGCAACGGCTGCCAAAATGAGGAGTGCAAGCGCACCAAAGGAAACGATGTGACGGCCATCTCCCTCGGATCCACGCAAAATCAGCGCTCCCGCGAACCCGAGCAGTGCGCCCGTGAGGCCGGCCGCCAAGGCTCCGAAGATGATCGGGATCACAAAGAGCACTGCCACCGCCCGGCGTGACTCGACGCCGGTCCGAACCGATCGATCCCGACCTTCAGTCCGAGTAGCCACGGTGTCCGGCGCCTTCCACCTGGGGTTGATGATGATCAGCGCAAAGCAGGCCAGGGTGGTCAGAACTGTCAGAGCGAAGGCGAACTGGAACCAACGGTGTGGGCCGAAGCGAATCTGCAGCTCAAGATCTTCGCCTGCCGGCAGCAACCAGGCTGCCACTGCGTCGCGCTCGAGCGGCGGGCCGAGATCGTCGCCGTCAATGGTGGCCTTCCATCCGGGATGGAAGGACTCGCCCAGCACAAACACCGCTCCCTCATCGGGATTGGAGACTCGATACGTCGACGACGATCCACCCTTCTCGAGCAACGCAATTTCGGCCTGCGACGGGCTCGTCGGGGCGAGGATTTCGCTCGGTAGCGCCACGACCATGTCGAACTGTGCCGAGTCACTACCGGAGAGCACGTGACGCCCCGGAGCAAGCCGCACGGGTTCGCACGACTCGAATCGCACCGAGCCCCCGGCGAACAGCTCGGCAGGGTCAGGTACGCGAACCGCGATTCCCTGGCCATCGATGTTGAGAAGACCATCGACGCACGCAGTCGACAGTGGGGTTCGTGCTTGGTTTGCCTGGCCATTGAGCACCACCTCTGCCACTCGAAGCGGGTTCCCCCGCTCGCGATTGAAGCCCAAAATTGTGATGGTGAGTTCTTCCGCGAGGACGTTCGGAAGAAACGCGGAGCCTCGAATCTCGCACTGCGGTTCGCTGCAACTCGATCTTCCAAACGGGAAGGTCGCGACAAACTCGTCGTCATCGCCGGCCCGCACCTCAAAGCTTGTGGGGGTACTGAGTCCCTCGCCGACCACGGCCAAGATCTCGAGTGTTTGAAGTCGCTGGGGTTCGAATCCGAGTTCCAGCGTTGGGGCGCCGATGGCTTCGACAACCCATCCTGTCAACGGATCGCCGTCGACCGCGGCCTCTCCCCGAAAGTCCAAACGTCCGGTGAACCGGCTGCTCGCGACCGCGGTGACGGCGGTGTCGTCCTGGAAGCCGACCAGGTCAGCATCGGAGGCGCCAAGGGTGAGCTTCATTCGACCACCTACCGACAGTTGG
>CAZGVQ010000651.1:0-2199 GCA_964529355.1 uncultured Acidimicrobiales bacterium | reverse complement strand
CACAACACCGGAACAATCGACCATGGCGCGCGCCGCTCGCCCCCAGCCGTCAAGTGCCGCTATGCCTTCGTCGACCGATGGGCCAAAGGCCTCGATGGCCAACACGAACGGCACCCGCCGGTTGAGCGCGAGACGAGCGCCTTCCGCAATGTCGATTCCTTCGGTGGAGGTGATGCCGGTTCGTGCATCGCCCGCGCGAAGTCGAGCCAACACGTGGGGTCTGCTCGCGCCTTCATCAGATCCGGCCACGAACTCCGACGTGCTGCTGCCGAGTGTTCCGGTTCGTAGTCCAACGGTGGTCGGCATGGGCCGCATGCTCGCAGGAAACCGACCGGTAACCGCAAGCCGGGCCGCCGTCTAGAGCAGTGACAAGCCGTCGTGGTTGGGTGCCTCGGACGTGATGACCTCGCGCAGCACGGTATGGAACGCCCGGTCGGTGGCCGATGGCGCGGTCGATGCCGCAATTCCGAGGCCCACGTCACGCCAGGAGATGCCGAGCACCCGAACCCGCTTCCAGTCGCCAAACACGCCGTTTGGCGCGGCGCTGGCTGGCAGGATGGCCGCGCCGTGCCCCTGGAAAGCCAGCGACGCCATCAGCCGCATGCCGTCGACCTCCGCAGCGGGGGTGAGCGTCTTGCCGATCCGTTGTGCCTCGGCGTCGAGGGTGTCGCGGAGCTGAGTGCCGACGGGGGAGAGGATGAGTGGAAACTCGCTCAGGTCGCCAAGCGAGATCTCGTCGTACTTCGCCAACGGGTGATCATTTGGGGTCACGACGATGCGCTCTTCGGAGAAGAGTTGTTCGGTGGTGATGGCCGGATCATCGACCGGGAGGTTCACCAAAGCCGCGTCGAGCGTGCCGCTGCGGAGCTGGGGGATGAGCGACGTGGTGGTGGCGTCGACGATGATTGGTCGAATGCCGGGATGTGCCGTGTTGAGTGCATCGAGGAGTTTCGGAACCAGCCATCGGGCGGTGGTGCCGATGATGCCGAAGCGCACCGAGCCATGGACGTCGTGCCGCAAGCCAGCGACGTCGGCCTCGATCGCTTCGAGTTCGGAGTTGATACGGTTTGCTCGGCTGAGTACCGCTTCGCCTTCGGGGGTGAGGCGTCCGGTGCGTCGATCGATGAGTGTCGAGTCGAGTTCGCGCTCGAGTCGGGCGATATGGGTCGAGATGTTCGACTGCACGGTGTGCAGGGCGCGTGCAGCGGCGGAGAACGATTGATGCTCGGCTACTGCAGTCAGGGCTCGAAGTTGACGAAGGTCCATCACAAATAACGATAGCGGCTATCGCCGACAACTGTTGGACAGATAGGCAGACTTCGTGAATACTTTCACGTACGGCCGCATATACGGATCCCCCTCCGTAGCGCCGCATCCGACCTTGATCGGTTCCCCCTGATTAAGTCGAAGAGAACGGACCGGATCCCCCTCCGGTCCGTTCTGCATTTTTAGGTAAGGTTACCTCTATGGCTGGCGCGGCATTTTTTGATCTTGATCGGACGCTTCTTCAGGGGGCTAGTGGTCCGGTGATGTCGGACGCTCTGCGCTCGGTTGGGGTGATTACGTCTGCGAAGACGCCTATCGAGGATGCGCTCTTTGGTGTGTTCGATCTGGTTGGCGAGACTCGTCCTTCAATGATGTTGGCTCGCCTCGGGGTTCGATTCTCCAAAGGTTGGGATGCCGAGCGCGTGGCCGAAGCCGGTCAGTCCGCCGCTGAGCAGCTCGTCCCGATGATCCAGCCGTATGCCCGACAATTGATCGAGTGGCACCGACTCGAGGGGCGCAAGGTCGTGATGGCCACCACAAGTCCAATGACCATGTGTGGACCGCTGGCCGAATTGCTCGAACTCGACGACGTCATCGCCACGTCCTACGGCGTGAAGGGCGGCAAGTACGACGGCACCGTCGATGGTCACTACGTGTGGGGTCCCGGCAAACGCGATGCGGTCAAGGAGTGGTCTGAGGCCAACGACATCGACCTCGATGACAGTTACGCCTACTCCGATAGCCGCTATGACCTTCCTCTTCTTCGAAGTGTTGGCCATGCCGTCGCGGTCAACCCCGATCCTCGCCTGAAGGTTTTGGCTACGGGCCTCGGGTGGCCAGTGCTGTACCTCGACGTCCCAGCCGGGGTCCCCAAAGTCGCTGGGGTCGAGCCGGTTGAGGCGGCAATGTCGGTGGTGCGGCCCGAGCTCACCC
>CAZGVQ010000650.1:0-2206 GCA_964529355.1 uncultured Acidimicrobiales bacterium | reverse complement strand
TCGCTGTCGCCCGGCTGGTTGGGGTTGTCCTCACCTTTGGTTCCAAAGAACGCGCCTCCGCCGGCCGCTGCTCCGGCAGTGCCGAGACCCAGGAGGGTCGCACCGCGCTCGGTTCGGGCGATTTCGTCGCGCTCGCCGACAACGACGCGCTGCATCTCTGCTG
Source organism: uncultured Acidimicrobiales bacterium (assembly GCA_964529355.1). Taxonomy (GTDB): domain Bacteria; phylum Actinomycetota; class Acidimicrobiia; order Acidimicrobiales; family SHLQ01; genus CALLQB01. The sequence continues at coordinate 2,043 of CAZGVQ010000650.1, read as the reverse complement.
CGTCGGCAGAGTTATCGGCCCGGTGCCGGCCGAGGAAGCCCAGCAGCATTGGTGCAAGCTTTGGTAGAAGCGCCCCGACGGTGTTGGTGCTCACTCCGGAGACATCGGAGATACTTCCCACCACGTCCGAGCGGTCGTCACCAAAGAGCTCACCGAGAAGCTCGTCGTTCTGGGTGTTGTCGCGCTCGAGAAAATCAGAGGCGCTACTGAGCACCTCGGGGTCGGCCTCATCGAGCAGATCCGACAATCGCTGCTGTCCATCTTGGCCCTCGGCGATCTCGGCAAGCCGTCCGAGAATCACCGGACTCGACGCGTCGATAGCGGAGTCGACCTGATCGCCGCTTGCTCCAAAGAGCAAGCTGAGCTTGCGGATCAGACCGCGATCGCGGAGCAGTCGTTTGAAGGCATAAAGAAGATTTAGCATGGGGGCACACAAACTCTGAGATGGACGTCGCGAAGATAGTCGAAAGCCATCGATGCTCGTCAAGAGGGGTTAAGAATTTCCACAAATGTGGACCTAGCCCGACAAAACAAACACTCTCCGTGAGAAGTTCTTCAGAAACTTGCGTGTTGCAAAGCACAAATGGGGCAATGACCCAAGTGGATCATTGCCCCAGAGAGTGCCCGAAATCAGCTACTTGGGTGGCATTCTGATGCCGCCGTCGACCCGAATCGTCTCGCCGTTCATATAGGGGTTGGTGATGCATTCCATCACCATGAACGCCAGTTCCTCGCCCGAACCGAGTCGCTTGGGGAACAGCACCGATTGCCCAAGGTGAGCCTTGAACTGCTCGGACTGCTCGCCTTCGCCATAGATCGGTGTGTCGATCAGCCCGGGAGCGATGGTATTCACACGGATCCCCACCGCAGCGAGATCGCGGGCGATCGGCAGGGTCATGCCGACCACGCCGCCCTTGCTCGATGAGTATGCGGCTTGGCCGATCTGGCCATCGAAGGCCGCCGCAGAGGCCATGTTGACCACTGCGCCGCGCGAACCATCGGCGTCGACCGGTTCGGTCTTGGCCATGTCCGAGGCTGCCAGACGCAACATGTTGAATGAGCCGATCAGGTTCACTCGGATCACAAGCTCGTAGGTCGACAGATCGAACGGCTCGTTGTTGCGATCGATCGTTCGACCCGCCATCCCGATACCCGCACTGTTCACGAGGGCCCGGAGCGGGCCCATCTCCGAAGCGGCCGCAACCGCCGCCTTGCCGTCTTCCTCGCTGGATACATCGGTCTTGGCAAAGATGCCGCCGATCTCCGAAGCAACAGCTGCGCCGCGCTCCTCATTCATGTCGGCGACAACAACACGGGCGCCGGCTTCGGCCAGCTGTCGCGCAGCCGCCTCGCCGATTCCCGATGCGCCGCCGGTGACGACGGCTGATGCGCCGTCAAGGTTCATTCTTGGCATTTCTGGTTCTCCATATTCTGACTGGTCAGAGGGCCTGTCTCAGTCGAGCCGTTCGATGATCGTTGCATTGGCCATACCGCCACCCTCGCACATGGCTTGCATGCCGTACTTGCCGCCGGTGCGCTCGAGTTCGTTGACCAGCGTGCTCATCAGCTTGGCACCTGAGCAACCAAGGGGGTGTCCCAGCGCGATCGCTCCGCCGTTGACATTGACCTTGTCCATGTCGGCGCCGGACTCCTTCTGCCAGGCCAGCACCACCGAAGCGAACGCTTCGTTGATTTCGAAGAGGTCGATGTCGTCGATGGTCAGGTCGTTTTTGGCGAAGATCTTCTCGGTGACCGGGATCGGCCCCTTCAGCATGGTGACCGGATCGGTTCCTGCCAGCGCAAAGGAATGGAACCGCGCACGAGGCTTGAGACCGAGTTCTTTGGCCTTGTCGGCGCTCATGATGAGTACTGCGGCGGCACCATCGGCAATCTGGGAGGAGTTGCCGGCGGTGATCTTGCCGTCCTCCTGAAATGCTGGCTTCAGCTTGGCCAGCGATTCGGCGGTGGTACCGGGGCGCAGACCCTCATCGACCTTATGCACCTCGGTCTCACCGTCGATCTCGATCTCGACCGGAATGATCT
>CAZGVQ010000649.1:0-2207 GCA_964529355.1 uncultured Acidimicrobiales bacterium | reverse complement strand
GTGGGCGGAGGACGACACGAGCGCGACGGCCGATAGCGAAGCGAAGAGAGAGCGACCGCAGGGAGCGAACGACCAAAGAGAGAGCGGTTTCGGTCTGTCCGGAGTGGGCGGAGGACGACACGAGCGCGACGGCCGATAGCGAAGCGAAGAGAGAGCGAGCTCGCGAGCGAACGACCTTTAGAGAAGCTCCCAGGCTTTGTCTTTGTCGCTCATCGAGGTGATCTCGATGGGGAGTTCGATGCCCAGGGCTGGGTCGTCTACCCGAAGGCCTCGTTCGACGCCGGGGGTGTAGGGGCGGCTTACGGTGTAGAGCGCCTCGGCGTTGTCGGTGAGGGCCATGTAGCCGTTGGCGAACTGGCCGGGCACGTAGAGCGCTTTGTGGTTGTCGACCGACAGCTCCACACCGAACCATTTGGTGTAGGTGGCCGAATCGGGGCGCATGTCGACGATGGTGTTGAAGGTTGCACCCTTGACACAGCGGAAGAACTTGATCTCCTCGTGCGGGGGGTCCTGCCAGTGGAGACCACGGAAGGTTCCCTTGGTGAGGTTGTTCGACAGGTTCATCTGCTCGATCTGGGAAACCAGACCGTTGGCTTCGAACTCTTCGCGGCACCATGCGCGGCCGAAGAAGCCGCGGTCGTCGGTGATCGGTTCGAGTTCGACAACGAAGGCGCCGGCGAGCGGCGTTTCGACGAACTTCATCAGTTCATCTCGAGCTGGGCACGCCACAGTTTGACGACCTCGACCGACTCGTCGAGTTCGACGTTGTCGAGCGAGATGGCGTCGTCCTGGCTCATGTTGCCGGTGACCTTGGCGTACTGCACCAGGCCGATGGGGAGAAGGCCGGCGGCGTTCTCGGCGGTATCGACCAGGCCGTAGGCGGTGAAGCCGCCGATGCAGTCGAGCTCTTCGCCGGGGGAGAGGTCCTTCTTGGCCATGGCCACGACCTCACTGACGTGTGGGGCGTCGACGGTGGCCAGCGGCTCACGGTCGAGGATCACGTCGGCGAGCGTGAGCGGCAGTTCGAGGTGCACCAGGTGGTACGGGCGGAAGAAGAAGTAATCGGGTCCGTCGCCCATCTTGTAGAAGCGCATGGGGGTCTCGACAAGTGCATGGGTCTCGTGGCGGGCAACCACACCAACACCGGCGGCGAAGTCGCCCTGGTGGGTGAAGTCGACCACGCCGGGTCCGTCCATCTTGGCCGGGGTGATGGCCGCAGGGATGTCGTTGGCGGCCTTCTCGACCATGGTCTGGATACCGTGCATGCCCCGCACATCGGGGATCATTCCGGTGGCGTTGGCCACCACGGCCATCTCGACCTGCATCTTCGTGCCATCGCCGAACGACGTGGTCATGATGGCGCTGGTCTTGTCACGTTCGCTGTAGGCCGCACCCGAGTCGGGAGTCTGATGCACGTTGAGGTGACGCTTGCAGTTGAGGGCCACGGTGGGGTGGAAGCCCCAGCCGCCGATGTCCTGGATGACTCGCAGGATCACGCCGGGCTGATCGCCATCGGCGATCGAGTAGATGGCGCCGCTGGCCTTGGCCCGCTGGTGGAAGGTGTAGGCGAGGAGGCCATCGATCTCGGCGTTGAACGACACGACGTCCTGGCCGGCATCGAGCGATGCGAGAATTGCCCGGGCGCCGTAGTCGAGCGCTCCGGTTGCTTCGACCATGATGTCGATCGGCAGGCTGGCCACCGGCTCGAACGACTCGGTGTAGGCCGGCTTGCCAGCGTTGATGGCGTCGGCGAGTTCACCAACGTCGTTGCTGACCACCACGTCGTCGGCGGAGAAGCCGGCGAGTTTGTAGGCCTCGATGGCACGATCGGCCGTGCGGTTCACCACGAGGGCAGGCCGCATCGCCGGTGCTCGCACCAGCTGGTTGACAATCGAGGTGCCGACATAGCCGGCACCGATGACAGCGATTTTCGCGTCGCCAACCTCGGCGGCACGACGGTTCATTCGATTCCAAATTCCCATATACAAAACATAACGGCGCGAGAACGGCCAAGTTGAGATACCGATGGGGAATCATCCCCATGGTTGAGTCGCTATCGTGAAGGTTGAATTTGCCCCCACATCAGGGTTCAGTTCGGCATGGATTGGCCGATGGAGTGTCGAACCCTCGAACCCTTTGAACCCCTCGAACAAAAAGGAGTTGCGTTTCCCGTGGACGTGACCTCACCGATGACCGCAGCAGATGTC
>CAZGVQ010000648.1:0-2215 GCA_964529355.1 uncultured Acidimicrobiales bacterium | reverse complement strand
GGTGGATTTTCTGATAACAGATGGCATAGGGAGAACCGTGATGAATCGCAGAAAGGTGGATAAATATCAACTTGTAGACGGTGAGTTAAGCGCCCTTAATGACTTAGGTGGAGGCACCTATTATCTCACGGTGTCAGATAGTCGTAGAAGTCAGACTTTGAGACTCGTAAGAATAATAGAGTAGAGGGAGTTACTAATAGTGTAGATAAGTTTTCAGTTAGAGTATGAGTGATAACAAAGTTATTTTTTCGATGGAGGGTGTCTCAAAGACCTATCCTCCAAAGAAAAAAGTTCTGAATAACATATGGCTTTCTTTCTTTTATGGTGCCAAGATAGGTGTCCTAGGTCTGAATGGTTCTGGTAAATCTAGTCTGCTTAAAATCATAGCAGGTTTAGATACAAACTATGAAGGCAAGGTAACTTTTGACAAGACTTATAAGATAGGTTATCTCGAGCAGGAGCCTACTCTGGACGAGGATAAAACTGTCAAGGAGGTCGTGCAGGAAGGTGTTCAGCATCTCGTCGACATCGCCAAAGAGTACAATCTGGTGAATGAGAAATTCATGGAGCCCATGAGTGACGATGAGATGAATAAGCTCCTAGAGAAGCAAGGCGAACTCGCAGAGAAAATGGACCTGTACAATGTATGGGAGCTGGATCACATACTGGAGGTAGCGATGGACAATCTGCGACTGCCACCGGATGATCAGAAGATCAGTGTGTTGTCTGGAGGAGAAAGACGCCGGGTAGCCCTGTGCCGTTTATTGTTGAGCAAGCCAGACATATTGCTACTAGATGAGCCGACCAATCACTTGGACGCAGAGTCTGTGCATTGGTTGGAGCAATTCTTAGGAAGCTTCCCTGGAACTGTCATAGCAGTGACTCACGACCGATATTTTCTTGATAATGTCGCGGGATGGATTCTGGAGTTGGATAGGGGAGAAGGCATTCCCTGGCAAGGCAACTATTCTTCATGGCTCGAGCAGAAATCAAATAGACTCGCCCAGGAAGAGAAGCAGGAGTCCAAGAGAAAGAAGGCTCTCCAAAGAGAGCTGGAGTGGACACGGCTCAACCCCAAGGCTAAGCAAGCCAAAGGAAAAGCTAGACTCAACGCCTATGACAAGCTCGCCAGTGAAGAGGTCAAGGAAAAGGAATCCAAGCTAGAATTATACATACCTCCTGGACCCAGACTTGGTGATCAGGTCATCGAGATAGCTGACTTGACCAAAGCTTATGATGGTCGGGTACTTATGGATGCCTTGTCATTTTCCATTCCTAAGAATGCGATAGTGGGCATCATCGGTGCCAATGGTGTCGGTAAGTCTACACTGTTCAGAATGATAATGGGTGAAGAAGAACCTGACCAAGGCAGTATCACGGTAGGCTCCACCGTGGAGCTCAGTTATGTGGATCAGTCACACAAAGATCTACTCCCGGAGAAGTCCGTATTCGAGATAGTCGGAGGGGGCAATGACCTGATAGAGGTGGGATCAAAGGAAGTCAATGTCAGGGCTTATTTGAGTAAGTTTAATTTTACTGGTTCTGACCAGCAAAAGAAGTTGGAGGTGTTATCTGGTGGAGAGCGGAATCGTGTCCATCTAGCCATCACACTGCGGGAGGGAGGAAATGTGCTGCTGTTGGATGAGCCGACTAATGACATCGATGTCAATACTTTGAGGGCCTTGGAAGAGGCCTTGGAGAATTTTGCGGGATGCATACTGGTGATTTCTCACGACAGGTGGTTTATCGATCGATTGGCCACGCATATCCTTTCTTTTGAGGATGAGGGTAAGGTCAGATTTTTTGAAGGTAACTTCAGTGCTTATGAAGCCAAGCGGAGAGAAGAGCTTGGTGAGTTTAAGCCTAAACGTCCCCGCTTTAAGAACTTAATCTGATCGTAGAGAACGATTATTTCAGTTTCCCTTTCTTAATGAGGTCTAACAGTTCTTCTACTTGCCACTTTTGGGCGGGTTGGTTTTTTTGCTTCTTTGCTTTTTTCTTGGCCTTCTTAAGCTTTTGTTGGAGCGCGGCGATCTCTTGATCCTTGAGTTCGAGAGCTTTGGATGACTGATCGGGTTGTTCGCTTTGGCTAGACTTAAGATCTTCGAGACTTTTATTCAGCTCAGTGATCTTCTCTTGGAGTGATCTATTTCTTTCTTGAGAGGTTTTGAGTTCAGTTTTGAGTCTTTCTGATTCTTCAGACGCTGTTGTGGAC
>CAZGVQ010000647.1:0-2219 GCA_964529355.1 uncultured Acidimicrobiales bacterium | reverse complement strand
GCGAAACTCGTCGTCGGCGGTCAGACGATGAACCCTTCCACCGCCGACCTGCTGGCGGCTGTCGACGCCGTCGCGGCCGACGAGGTGGTGATTCTTCCCAACAACAAGAACATCATTCCCGTAGCCGAACAGGTCGACGCCGAGTCGAGTAAGACCGTGCGGGTTCTTCCTACCCGGAGCATCGCCGAAGGTTTTGCGTCTCTTCTGGTGTATGACCCCGAGGCCGATGCGGAATCAAACGTCGCGGGGATGAGCGAGGCGTTCGAGGCGGTCACCGCTGGTGAAGTCACCCGGGCGGTCCGCGATTCGGCCACCGACGTTGGTCCGGTTACCACCGGCGATTACATCGGCATCGGTCCATCGGGCATCCGCTCGATCGCTGATTCGGTGGTAGGCGCCACCACCGAGCTGCTCGACGACCTCATCGACGACACACACGAGATCGTCACGCTCATCGTCGGTGTCGATGCAAAAGAAGCTGACGTGGTTGCAGTGGAGGCGTGGTTCGAGGCCAGCCATCCCGACCTCGAAGTTGAAACCCACGATGGCGGCCAACCGCTCTACCCGTTCTACGTGGGTATCGAGTAACGCCGACTGCGCAGCGCTACCGAAAAGCGGAGTGCTGTTGTCGGAACGTGAGGCTGATGCGCGGCGAGGCATGTGCCACTTTGGTGATCGCGTGCTCCCACCCATGTTGGGTTGCTCCGCCCATAACCAGAAGATCGCCCGATGCCAGGGGGAAGCGGACCGACCTGCCGCCGCCTTTGGCGCGCAACTGAAGGGTGCGCGGCCCGCCAAGGGAGACGATGGCTATCAGAGGGTCGACCTTCTGACGGCCGATGCGATCGCTGTGCCACGCCACGCTGTCTGCGCCAGACCGGTAGTAGTTGGTGAAGAGCTGATCGAAAGGCGAGTCGTAGTGGGTTGAAAGAGCCGAAGCGATGTCGTCGACCACGCCGGGCAGCATCGGGTCGCCAAATTGGATGGTGCAGGTAAGGCGCGGCTCGGTGACCCAGTTGTCCCACATGAGCCGGGTGCCCTGATGAAACGGCAACTTGGCGATCAGATCGAGCAGCAACTCGTCAGCCCCATTGAGCCACCGTGGCGCGTGATCGACCCAGCAGAGTTCGTCGAGATGCGTGCGATCCGGCATCCACCCGGCTGCCCCGACGCCGGCCGAACCCGACGCAAAGAGCGAGGTCTGAAGCGGAGCGAGCGACATGCTCCGCAGCGTATCGAACAAATGTTCGACACGCATTCGATTTATCGTCACAACCTATGAGTAGGTTTGCACTGTGAGCGATTCGAAAAAGCCACCGCTGACGTTGAGCGACCTCGATGGCTTTCCGGTCGACTCCATCAAGTCAATCGGGCCAAAGAAGACCAAGGCCCTGCAGAAGGTCGAGATCACCTCGGTGCTCGATCTGCTCACCCACTATCCGCGCCGCTACATCGATCGAACCAACCAGGCCACCATCGCCGACCTCGAGTACGGCGAAGAAGGTGTGGTGCTGGCTGAGGTGCAGCGGTGCAGCAGTCGCCGCCTGCGCGGGAAGCGAACCATGGTCACCGCGACGCTGGCCGACTCCACCGGTCGTCTTTCGTTGACCTTCTTCAACCAACCATGGCGCGAACGTCAACTGCAGCCGGGCACGCAGGTGATCGTGTACGGAAAGGTCGAGGACTACAACGGCACCAAACAGATGAGCAGCCCCGGTCTGGACATGGTGGGCGACCAGACGGGCAAGATCGTGCCCGTCTACCCGCAGTCGGAAAAGTCGGGGGTGAGTACCGGCGAGCTCGGCCGGTGGAATGCTCTGGCCTTGCAGAAGTGCGAACCCCGAGGATTCTCCGACCCGGTCCCCGGTGAGGTCTTGGGCCGGTTCGATCTCATCGACCGAGGCCGAGCGTTCACCAACATCCACCACCCCGAGACCATGGACGATGCGAAGGCGGCCCGCGACCGGCTGGTGTTCGACGAGTTGCTCCGGGTGCAGCTCGAACTGGTGCAACGCAAACTGCATCTCGAGCGAACCGCGGCGGGTATCGAGCACCTGCTCGACGGCAACCTGGTGGGCGAGTTTCACCGACAGCTCCCTTTCGAACTCACCGGCGCACAGCACAAAGCCATCGACGAGATCGAGGTCGACCTGGCGTCGTCGCGGCCGATGCATCGGCTTCTGCAGGGCGATGTCGGCTCCGGGAAGACTCTGGTCGCG
>CAZGVQ010000646.1:0-2225 GCA_964529355.1 uncultured Acidimicrobiales bacterium | reverse complement strand
CATCAACGGTGATATCGAGGCGTCGGCCCCCGACCGGTGGGATGACTGCTGGGGCGAAGGGGTCGATCTTCTCCTGGGGGTCTTTGCAAGATCGGCTGAGGTCGCCGAAGAGGTCCGTCAAAGGCTGGTCGCTCATATCGATGCCAACGGCGCGATACGGGAGGTCGGCGTCGAGCACGCGCATCGCCTGTTGCGTCAGGGCGCATCCGATCCAACCGACGACCGAGCGGTTATCGAGCACTTTGGCTTCGACGATGGCATCAGCATGACCCCGGTCGAGGGGCTCGTCCGCAACGAACCGCAGAGAATCCGCGGTGCCGGAAAGATCACCGGTGACGGCAACTGGGAGACCATCGCGGCCGGCGAGTTCCTCTACGGGTATACCGACGAGATCGGGGAGGTTCCGCCGTCGCCGACCCCGCGCACGATCGGGCGAAACGGCACTTACCTGGTGTACCGAAAACTGTCCCAGGACGTCGGGGCCTTTCACGACTACACCCACCGGGCGGCCAGCCACTATCCAGGTCTGACCGGTGACGACATCGCCGAGAAAATGGTGGGGCGGCGCCGCACCGGCGAACCGTTGGTCGGCGAACCCGCACAGGGGAACGACTTCGCCTACACCAGCGACCCCAACGGGCGGCAGTGCCCGCTTGGGTCACACGTCCGTCGCACGAACCCGCGGGACAGCCTCGGCTTTCAGAGCCTGCTGGTCGATCGTCACCGGATTCTTCGGCGTGGCATCACCTACGGCTCCCCGATGTCGCCGGCCGAGGATGCGGCGACAGCAGATCGGGGTTTGCTCTTCCTCGCGTGCAACATCAGCATCGAGCGGCAGTTTGAGTTCGTCCAGCGCGAATGGGTGAACTTCGGCAACGATTTCAACCAGGGTGGCGCCCGCGATCCGCTCATTGGTTCGCAGGTGGCTGGCTCGGGCACTGATGAGTTCGTGTTCTCGATGAGCGAACAGCAACCCCTGGTGATCTGTCGCGACGTCCCACAATTCGTCACCACCCGGGGTGGTGAGTATTTCTTTGTGCCGGGCCTCCACGCGTTTCAGATGTTGGTCGACGATGCATTCAACGCCTGACGGTGATGTCATCATTTGAAGAGCGGCGGCAGAGGTGACCAGGAAGGGGACAGGGGGCGCAGCAATGGCGATTTTGGCGGACATCAGATCAGCGATCGCGCAAGCCGACTACCTGGCGGCCTATGCCCTCTGTGACGACCTCACCGAAGAGCAACGCAAGGAACTCGACCCGGTCGTCGCCTTGCGGGTCGACTTCTACCAGTGCCTGGCATTGACCCGCGGCGGTTCGGGCAAGGCCGCTCGACAGTCGGTTCGTGACCTCCACCAACAGGCCGCCGGAATCGACCTTCCCGCGGACCTCGCCGAGGACATTGCGTCGCTCGATGCGCGGCTAGCCAAGGACGAGGCGCTTCGTCTGCGCGGCGACGAGCGGCGAGCCGCCGCGGCAACCGCCGGGCGACTGTATGAGGCGGTGTTCGCCCACCACGGTCGGCCCTACGCATGTGTAAACGCAGCGACGATGTTTGCCATCGCCGGCGGCGACACCTACCGGAAACAGGCCGAGGAACTGGCTCGCAAGACGCTTTTGGTCGCAAACGAAAACACGCTCCCCGAGCCAGGGACAGATCTGGCAGATGCCGCCCGCTACTGGGATGCGGCGACGCGAGCTGAAGCGTTAGCACTCCTCGGCGACATCGACGCCATGAAGCTCTCCATCGCCGATGCCGCCGAGCGCGTGCCGCACAATCGATCGGCCCGATCAGCGACCGTTGGCCAGCTTTCCACGCTGTTTGACGAACTCGGTATCGACGTAGGGTTGCTCGAGCCGCTTCGGAACCCGCCGGTGCTGCACTACTGCGGCCACCGAATTTCCAACGACCTCGACGTCGGACGGTTTCCCTTGTCGGCGCTCGACCGGGTGACCGCCGACATCGACGCCTGGTTTGACTCCCGGTCCTTCTCTCGTGCCTTTGGATCACTGGCCTCGGGTGCTGACATCCTGGTGGCCGAAGCCTGCATTGCCCGTGGGATCGATCTGGATGTGGTACTTCCGTTCTCGGCCGCCGAGTTCGCCGAGACCTCGGTGGCTGACTCTGGCGCCGACTGGGTTGAACGATTCTGGCGCTGCCTCGACGCGGCGGCCCGGGTGGGCCTGGCTTGCGACTGCGAGTACCTGGGCGACGACGTGCTGTAC
>CAZGVQ010000645.1:0-2226 GCA_964529355.1 uncultured Acidimicrobiales bacterium | reverse complement strand
CGTCGTCGTCGAGGTAGCCCATGTCGCCGGTGGTGAACACGCCCGGTTCCTTGTGCGCTTCGGCGGTCTTCTCCGGAGCCTTGTGGTACTCGAAATCCATTCCCATGCCGTTGCGGAAGTACAGCGTGCCCTGCTCGTTGGGGCCAAGCATCTGGCCGTCATCGTCGATGACCATGATCTCCATGTTGGGCATCGCCGGGCCGACACTGCCGCCCTTGTCCATCCACTGTTCGGAATCGATAAGGGTGATGACGGACCCTTCGGTGGAGCCGTAGTACTCGCTGATCTTGGGACCCCACCAGTCGATCATCGACTGCTTCACCACGGGCGGGCACGGAGCCGCGCCATGCAGGACGAGTTCAAGCGAGGACCCGTCGAAGGACGCCTTGGTCTCGTCGGGCAGATCGACCAGCCGCTTCATCTGGGTAGGCACCAGGTGAATATTGGTGGCGTTGTAGGTATCGATGAGTTCGAGCACCTTGGCGCTGTCGTACTTGTGCTGCATGACGGTGGCTGATCCGGCCATCATCGGCAGGAAGGAGAACGCCCACTGCGCCGAGTGATACACCGGCCCACAGAGCACGGTGACTCCGGGAACCGTCATCATCGCCGCGAACCCGGCACCGATGAGATGCCACACCTCGGGTGTGGTACCCGCTTCCATCGCGGTCAGTGAGCCCTTTACGCCCTTGGGGTTTCCGGTGGTCCCCGAGGTGTAGAACATCGGGCCGCCGAAGCTTTGGTCGTCGGGTTCGTCGGCCGATGCAGAGCCGATGAACTCGTCGAAGTTGAGGAACCGACCGGTGGCCGGGGCGCCCGCTACCAGGGCGAGTTCGACTCGACCGCTTCGTTCGTCTTCGAGCGCCTTGGCGACCACGTCGACAAATTGGTGGCCGGCGACGACGGCCTTGGAGTCGGAGTCGTCAAGGATGTAGGCGATTTCGGGAGCCACGAGGTGCCAGTTGATGGGGACCACGGTGACCCCCATGTTTGCCGATGCCAGCATGATTTCGAACCACTCGTTGCGGTTCCCACTGACTACCGAAATGGTGTCGCCCGATTCGATTCCGGCCGACCGGAACGCGTGAATCGTCTGATTCACGCGGCCGTCGAGCTCGGACCAGGTGAGGGTGCCGTCGTCGTCGGCCAGGGCCAGCTCGTCACCACGTTCGGCAGCGAAACCCTTTGTCAGAACAGCCATTGCAATCTCTCCTCAGGATGCGTTCATTGGGTTGAGTTCGGTTTGTAGCGGGCGAACGTGTTCGAAGTCGTTCACCTGCACCACGGCCCTTCGATCTCCCGAACCACGGATCGTGCTTATCGAAGTGTGATGGATCGTACAGACCCGATCGATGGTCGACCGAAAAACGTGGGCCAGGTAGGTGGCGATAACCCCGCCGTGGCATGCGATAACGATGCGTTGGCCTTCGTGGGCGGCGAGTAGCTCGTCGATGGTCGAAACCACGCGCGCCCGAAACGCCGGTACATCTTCGGAATAGGTGTAGGCGTCCCATCGTTGGGTGCGGTTGGCCTCGCGGTAGATGGCCCGCACCTCGTCTTCGCCGATGCTGTCGAGTAGTCCGACGTCCTGAGGCACGTTGGCGAACAGGTTGATCTCTTCCAGCTCGCTGCGTTGCTCGGGCACCAGGTCATGTCGACTGGCGATCGCTTCGCCGGTGCGCAGCGCACGCTGAAGCGGCGATGCGTATACCTTGTCGATCTCCACGGCGCTCAGGCGTTCGCCCACCGCCTCGGCCTGCTTCTCACCCAACTCCGAGAGGGGGGCATCGATGCCGTCGGCCACCACCATGTTGGGCACGAAAGCCTGCTCACCGTGACGCACAAGGAGCGCCTCGCACACCCCGGTGAGGTCGGCGAGGAACGGGTTTCCAAGATCGATCGATCGCGCCACGAAGCGCTACTTGGCCAGGATGGTGACGCCCGAAATTCCCGGGGCGCCGTACACGTGGGTATAGGCCACTTTGGGATCGTTGGGCACCTGACGCTCGCCGGCGTCGCCACGGAGTTGCAGCACGTTTTCGTACACCTGACGCAGGCCCGATGCGCCAATGGGTTCACCGTTGGCCAGACAACCGCCATCGGTGTTCACCGGGAGACGACCATCGATTTCGGTTTCGCCCATGGCGAGCATGTGCTCCTGCTCGCCATGCTCGCAGAAGCCATTTTCGGCCATGTGCATGATCTCGGCGCCAGCTTCGGTGTCCT
>CAZGVQ010000644.1:0-2231 GCA_964529355.1 uncultured Acidimicrobiales bacterium | reverse complement strand
CCTTTCAGCGGGCTCACGAGCATGATGGCGCGGCACTGGTCGAGGTCTTTCAGAACTGCAACGTGTTCAACGACGGTGCGTTCGACCAGATCACCAAGAAGGCCAACCGCGACTCGATGCTGATCGACCTTCGTCACGGAGAGCCGATCCGCTTCGGTGCTGATCACGAACGCGGCGTCATGATGAATGACGAAGGTTCGGCGGTGTTGGTGAACGTGGCCGATGTCGGCGAGGACAAGCTCCTGGTCCATGACGAGAACCGCGCTGACCCTTCGGTGGCCTTTGCGTTGTCTCGTCTGGCGAGCACCCCTGACGTGCCAACCCCGATGGGTGTGTTCCGCGCGGTCTCCCGCAGCGAATATGCGGCGGCCAGTGAGGAACAGGTAGTGGCTGCAAAGGCCGATCAGGGTGCGGGCGATCTCACGAATCTGCTGCACTCCCTGCCAACCTGGGACGTCTGAGGCCCGCTGGGGTCAGACCCGAGTTCTCGACTAGATTTTCGCGCAGCGCCTTCGAGGTGCTGCATCGCACACCTCCACGTTCTGTGGTAGGTTCGCCTCGAAGATTCACGCTACGTAGTCATTTGCTCGTTCGTCCCTGTTTCCTCTAGAACCCCCCATGCGCTTGTCCGAGGAGGAGCCATCGCCCGCCAAGACGTACTCCTCTGGACCCGCCGTGGCGCTGTCGCAGTCCTGCTGGCGACCCTGGTGGTACTGGCGTTTCGTATCGGCCAGTCATCGTCGGCCGAGGTCGAGTTTCGCGACCCCACGGCCTGGCTCGAAAGCGAAGCGACCGGAGAACTCGTCAAGGTAAACGGTGCAACCAGCGAGGTCACCGCTCGAATCGAAGTTTCCTCGCCCGGCGATGACCTGGAGGTCACCCAGGCCGGAGCAAGCGCCTTTGCGCTGAATGTCGAGAGTGCCGAACTGGGGCGGGCCGACGGGGTGCTGCTGCAGCTGACCCCCCGCACCAATATCGCCGATTCAGTGGGTGCCCTGGCGTTGTCGTCAGGTGGCGAGTCGGTCTTTCTCGTCGATGACGACAGCGTCGAGGTGTTCTCGGCCGAGGACCTTTCGTTGACGACGACGCTGCCCATCGAGCGTCCGCTGCTCCGCTCGGTCGCTGACGGTGAGGGCGTGCTGTGGGGCCTTGACGCTGAGGGTCGCATGCTCCGGGCGACGGCCGACGGAATCTCTTCAACCACCCCAACCCGGTCGCTGGGCGACGTTCTCGACCTGGTAACGATTGGCGGCGAAGCCCATCTTCTCGATTTCAACTCGGGTCGGATCACCGCCATCCGACCCAACGCCGAGCTTGGCGTGTCGCTGTGTCTCGGAGGTCCGCGTGGCGACGAGCTGGCCTCAGGCGGCACCGCCGCCCCAACAGATGCGCCCTTTGCTCTCGTCGCGGACAGCACCAACGGAGAGCTGCACATCACCTCGATCTCGAACGATCAGTGCGAGACCGTCGCTATTGCGGGCGAGGGCTCCACACTCGGTGTGCCGGTGGAGTCAGGCGGCCTCGGGTATGTTCCCAATCTCGACACCGGCCAGGTGATCATCGTCGAACTTGGGACCGGTCGGGTTATTCGCACCGTTCGGGTGAGCCCACCGGGTCAACTCGATCTCACCGTCAAAGATGGTCTGGTCTGGTTCAACGATCCCACCGGCTCGAGCGCTGGTGTCATCGACCGCACCGAGGTGCTGCAGCTGGAGTCGGGCAAGTTCGACACCGTTGCGAGCGGCGAGGGACTCGGCGAGGGGTTCGCGGCTGGCGAGATCTTCGATGAGGACGGCATCGAAGTCGGCTCGGCCGATGGTGATGCCCCCGGCGATGGTTCGTTGCCCGGATCGGGTGACGGCGATGGACCGGGCGCTGGCGGGGACGGAACCGGCGGCACCGAAGATGCCGACACGGGGGACGGCGGCGACCCGACCGTCGGCCGTGGCGATGACGGCGACCTTCCGGGAGCACCGGTTGTTCCGGTTGTGGACCCGCCGGCTCCCGCCGAAGAGGACCTTGACCCCGATGCGCCGGCCGAAGTTGAGGAAGTCGAAGAGGAGATCGAGGAGCCCGAAGAAGCCGATCCGCTCCCTGAAGAGGGCGATCAGCTTCAGGCCGACTTCACCTTCACCGCTGACCGGGTGCAGGTGGGAGAGTCGGTGTCGTTCACCGACACATCCCGAGGCGCAGCCACCTCGTGGAGTTGGACGTTCGGAGACGGCAGTTCC
>CAZGVQ010000643.1:0-2235 GCA_964529355.1 uncultured Acidimicrobiales bacterium | reverse complement strand
GCAGCGGGGTTCCACAGTCGGTGGCGTCGGTGCATTCCTGGGGCGTAGGAATGACCAGTTCGCCGGGCTGGGCGGGGTTTGCTTCGACTCGCCAGTCGAGTCGACCAAGCACCCGCCCATCGTCTGAGGGCGCAACGACGGTCACCTGAAGCCCTGGCACCTCAGCAACGACCGAGTAGTCAAGAGCGAACCGGCCCTCGTCGTCAGATCTCGTTGCCGGATTGTTGGGATCGGTTGCAAACGGCACGAGCTCGCCGGTGGGCGACCGCGACCCGACGAGCGGGGTCACCAACGCATCTTTCACCAACTCGCCTGAGCCCTCGTATCGAACGATGCCGTTCGCCGTTCTCGGTGCGATGCCAGCGCATCCAGCGACCAGCAACCCGAGCACGGTCACGAACGATCCGACGATCACCAACTTGCCATGGACGTTTGGCATCGACACCTCAGAACAGAACGGGCCTCAATTCTACAAGCAACCGTCATGTGTTCTGACCTGCAGAATCTTGCAGAATCGTAAAATTTTTCGCCCGATCGTCATAAAAGTTCGGGTTCCAGGCTTCAGATCTCAATCCTCACGCCGATCAAACACTTGTCATCAAAATCGGAGTAACGCCTTTCGCGAGATCTCCCCAGGTGACAGGCACGTCCCCTCCGGCTCCAAGGAATACCGATGTCGAACCAACTCACATTCACAAACGCGCGTCACCAGGTTGGCGGTGCGGTTCTTGTCATGGCGATGATCGCCGTACTCATCGCCGCCAGCGGACGACCCGCCGCGGCGCTTGCCGCTCCGGAGAACAACTACGTGCCAGCGAGGGTCAGCGATGGCATACCGGCACCAACGTCGGCGCTTTCGGCTGACGACTGCGCGCTCCTCATCCAGATGACCGGAACAATCGCCGACGGTCTGGGTGTCCATGAAATCCTGGACCCGGCCACGGCGGAGCCAACTCGAACGTACTCCAACACTGAGGCAGTCCAATATGTGGTGCTGCCCGGAGGCTGCGACCAGGAAATCGACGTAACGACCACCTACTCCCCCGCTCCCTGGGATCCGAGCAACGGGACCGGAGGCGTCGTGTTCTTAGGTGGCACCACGCTGAACCTGGCGGCCGACATCGACGCGTCGGAAGCCGGCTTTGCCAGCACCCACAGCGTGGGAGCGGGCTGCGATGGCGGCAACGGCGACTGGGGCCCCGACGGAGCGATGTGGGAAGGCGGCGCCGGGGGCGGCGGAATCTTCGGCGGCGGCGGCGGCGCAGCCGGCCACGTTGCCACCCTCATCACCTGGGCAGCCGAACACGAATTCGATGGATCGCCGGGCGGCGGCGGCACGACGACCGCTGGCGGCGCCGGCGGGCCCAATGGAGACAACATCGGCTTTTCGCCCGACGGTGGAGACGCCGGCTGCGTCGGCAACGGCGGAAGCCCCGACCAGAACGTGATCTCGGGTGCGTTCTACACCACCGGCGCAGGCGCGGGTGGCGGCGGCTCCTATGGAGGCGGCGGCGGTGCTTGCAGTTCCCGAAGCAGTGGCGCCTACTCGGGCGGCGGCGGTGGCGGTGGCTCCTACACCGGCGGCGGCGCAGGCGGCTGGGGCGGCACCAACACCGGCTTCGTGAACCCTGAAGAACCTGGATTCGCGGGGAACGCAGCGGTCGCGGCAACCATTACCCCGGCCGACCACTACCTCCACGATGAGGACCCACGCGCAATGATGGGTGGGGCCGGCGGTTTGAGCTTTCGCGGCGACGGCAGTGCTGGTCCCTTTGAGGGCGGCCGGGGCGGCGGAATCATCGTGCTCTCCTTCGATGCGATCATCGGCGACGGCGGATCGGTCATCTCGAACGGCGGAGAGGGCTCAACTCCTCCCAACTTCAGTGGCGAAGGCTCACACGGCGCAAGCGGCTCGGGCGGCGGCGCTGGTGGCCAGATCATCGCGACATCGCCAGTTGTATCCAATGCGTTCTTCAGCGCAGTGGGCGGCATCGGCGGATTTGCCGTCGAAGACACCTCATCGAACTCTCAGCCTCACACCGGATCATCCGGCGCCTCGGGCGGCGGTGGCGGTATCTGGTTCGCAGGAGTCGGCCCAACGTCAAGCAACACCGGCGAGAACGCTGGCGCCACCTCGGGCGACACCACCCTTGTTGCCGCAGGACTCGACAACGTCGACTGGGCCGTGAACGGCGGAATTCAAGCGCTTGCCGACTACCCCAGCACGGTCACCAT
>CAZGVQ010000642.1:0-2238 GCA_964529355.1 uncultured Acidimicrobiales bacterium | reverse complement strand
CGGAACCCTGGAGCCTGATTTTTCGTTGTGTAGTTGATGCAACTATGTCCAATCGTCTTGTCTCCACGCTTCGGAGCGGCGCCCGCGTTCTAGGCGGAAGCCGGATCCGCATTCACCTAGCGCTGCTTGCAGTGCTGACCGTTCTGTCTTGGGCGGGCACGCTCTCGGCGCCGGTCATTCTGAGTTACCCACTGCTGCTTGTGGCGTTGTCGCCGCGGCTCACGTTTCTTGGGTTGGCCGCGGCTGCCACGTCGCTCCCTGTGTTTGTCCTGATCGGCGGCATTCGCCTCCTGCTCGCTGACCCCATCAACTTCGACCTTGGCCGACGGTCAGCCCCGGCCATCGCCGACCGCTATGGCGACAAGTGGCTGTTCAAGAAGCTCAACCGCATCGCTCCGATCGGACCCGAGGCCACGCCAACATTGGGCCGCCAGGCCGCGATGGGTGCCCTGATCTTTGCTCGACCCACAGGGCCCGTCATGGGAATCGCCGGAGCGCAGGGCATTTCACCCCTCGTGGTTGCTATGGCGTCGGTGGTTGGCACCGCCACCTACCTGGTACTGGTGCACGCAGGCGTGGGAGCCGTCTTCGGTTAGTCGAGCTGCGGCTAGTCGATAGAGCGATACGGACCGTCGGGTCGACCGGTTGCCCGATCGACGGCAAACCAACTGCCTTGGTGAGGCTGGTCGTACTCACGGTTGATGGGCACACCGGCAAGGTGGCAATAGAGCAGCGTGCCCACGCCACCGTGCGAAATCACCGCAACGTCGTCTTCACCAGAGTCGGCGAGCAGGTCGGCCGTGGCGGCCACGATTCGAGACTGAGCATCGACTGCGGTTTCCCAACCCTCGACCGAGACCTCGGGTTCTGCGAAGAACGCATCGGCCAGGACCTCGAACTCTTCTGGCGGAACAAATCGAGTCCGCCTGTTCTCGCCCAGTTCCTGACGCACCTCGACGGTCAGCCCCAACGCATCGGCAACAAACGCCGCGGTCTCGACGGCCTTGACCTCGTCACTTGAAAACAACCGGGTCACATTGGTAATCCACTCCCGCTCGGGCAACGCAGCCGCCCGGGCCCGGCCGGTCTCGCTGAGCTTCCACTGCGGCACGGGCGTATCGGGATCGATGACAACATCGGTGTGCGTGATGAACAGGAGCTTTGCCACGGCGTATGACTAGCACGGTGCTCGGTAGTCCGGCGTCCATCGAAATTTCAGACTCGGCCGGCACTCCACGACCTAACGTTCGATACATGGAGATTGTCGAGTCCACGGTGTGTGACGACAGGTTTGAAGTGTCGAACGCTCCGGGTCGCGTAAACGTCGATGTCGTGGCGTCGTTCCTTGCTGAAGATTCGTACTGGGCGAAGGGTCGACCTCGGAAAGTCATTGAAGCGTCGATTGCGAACAGCACCTGCTTCGGGGCCTATGCCAAAAATGGCTCGCAGGCGGGATTCGCCCGGTTGGTAACCGACTCATGCACCTTTGCCTGGGTGTGTGACGTCTTCGTCCTTCCAGAGCATCGAGGATTCGGACTCGGCAAGGCTCTGATGCAAACCGTCGTCAGCTACACCGACCGGCTGGGCATCGGGCAATTGGTGTTGGCGACCGCCGACGCCCATGGCTTGTACGCCCAGAACGGTTTCGCGCCATTCTCCGAACCCGCCAAATGGATGCACCGCCGCCACCCGACTGCGCCCAAGCGACCATGAACGGACCAACGCTAGGACATCGCATCGCGGTGGTTGGTTGCCCGGGTGCGGGGAAGACCACCCTTGCCCGCACGCTTGCCGAGCGGTTCCGGCTCACCCATGTCGAGCTCGACTCGCTCTTCCATGGCCCTGACTGGACTCCCTCCCCGCCCGACGATTTCCGACTGGCGATAGAAACCGCCCTGGACGACGCCGAGTCGACTGGCGGTTGGGTTGTTTGCGGCAACTACGGCGAGTCGAGCGGTGGCCTGCACTTTGATCGAGCCGACACGATCGTCTGGCTCGATCTCAGCCGCTTTCTCGTCCTTCGACGGGTGATCGGTCGCACGGTTCGCCGAGCGGTTCACCGCGAAGAACTGTGGAACGGAAACCGCGAGCCGATGACCAACTTCACCAGCTGGGACCCCGAGAAGAATGTGATCCGGTGGGCCTGGGTGAAGCATCCCGTGTATCGATCGCGGTACAGCCATGCCACAACCAAAGAGTGGCAACACCTCGCGGTGCACCATCTACGTACGCCCGATG
>CAZGVQ010000641.1:0-2242 GCA_964529355.1 uncultured Acidimicrobiales bacterium | reverse complement strand
ACATAGCGAAGCGCAGCGCGACATAGCGAAGCGCAGAGCGAAGGAGCGCAGCGACGAGAGCGACCAGACGGTCAGCTCGCGACGAACCACTTTCGGCGTTCGGTTTTGGTGGCCCAGGGGTTGGCGTGGGCGGTCATCTCTTTGGCCCACTCGTCGTAGAGTTCGCCCTGCACGATGATGGGCAGGTTTTTGCCGAAGACCCGTTCGATAGCGCCGGACTGATGCAGGTTGGCACCGACCCCGCCGAGCATGTGGCGGATGCGGTGGGCGAAACTTGCGTCGCCGCTGGGCGGGTGACCGAAGGCGGCCAACTCAGCGATGGCCCAGTTGCGGGTGTGGCGTTCGATGTTGGCGCCGGGCTCTACACAGTCGAAGTCCCAGAGCACGATGTCGATCCAGTGATCGAGCGACCATTGCGCTTCGGCCACCGAAATCCCGGCCCGCTCTACGGCGAGCACCTGTGACTCGGTGGTGGCTCGGAGTTCGATGCGAAACTCCATCGGGTCATCGGGGCTTTCGTGGAGCACCAGACTCAGTGCCCGGCACGAGCCGACGATGGGCCGGGGAAGCAGCTCGAGCGCGTTGCTGATGCAGGCCGCCATTTGGCGGGTCAGCTGCGTTGTCGCCATCTCGACGAGTTCCTGCAGCCGGTCCTCTGAGTACGAACCTCCGATGCCTCCCATGGCCGACAACCTAGCGCGCGAACCGGTGCGTCCGTGATGACCGGCGCAGGGAGAGTTTGGAGTTCGACGTCCGCAACCGCGTCAGACTCGAAGCGGATCGACCTCGATGCGAATTCGTCCCGGTGGGCGGGTTCCGGAGCGCAAGAACGCGCTGAGCGATTCGTGGTTAGGAGCCCGCACCAGCCATCGATTGTCATTGGGG
Source organism: uncultured Acidimicrobiales bacterium (assembly GCA_964529355.1). GTDB lineage: Bacteria > Actinomycetota > Acidimicrobiia > Acidimicrobiales > SHLQ01 > CALLQB01. Next base: position 1,357 of record CAZGVQ010000641.1, on the reverse strand, counting down.
CCCTGCACGAGCACCTCGTCGCTGTCGGGAAGAGTTGCCACGAACTGCTCGGCGACGGCCCCGGAGATCGCGGCCATCGCTGAATAGGGCGGAAGCCGCAATGCTTGGCGACGCTCCTGTTCGACCTCGCGAAGAATCGAAGGATCGGCCTGCGCTGCGGCCCGGAGGACCTCGTGCTCGGGCTTGCGGGTCTGCACCAGCAGACGCCCACCGGCCGACCTTGGGCCGAGAAGCCGAGCGGCACGAACAACAAGCCCGAAAGCCTGCTCGGCCGAGCGGTATCGAATTCCGCCGAGTTCCTGGTCAAAGTCCAGAAACACCACGGCACGCGCTCGCTTGATGCGGTGGAGTACCGCTTCGGTACCGACAAACACATCGGCTCCGGAACGGCCGGCCGCAGACAGATCGGCATCGGATGTGGTTGCGCTGACTTCGACCACCTGCCGCCCGGCCAGCGCCTCGAGTTCCTCGCGCGCCCGAGTGACCCCCATGCGCAGCCGCTTGAAACTCGACGAGCCACACGAGGCGCACACCAGCGGCCGAGTGGTACCGCAACTGCTGCACTCGAGCAGGTGGTCTTCGTGCTGCTTGAGGGCCGAGGAACAGACGTCGCAGAGTCCCAGTTCGCCGCAGCTCGCACAGGCCAGCAGGCGTGCCCGACCCTTCCGGTTGAGCACAAACACGATTGGGGCGTCGGCTCCGTTCCCATCAGCGCCGACGGGTGTATCTCGAAGAGCGCGAACCACGGTGTCGGAGAACAGGCCGGTGCGTCCGAGGTCGTCGGAGCGACGGTCGACGATTTCCACCCGGGGCCAACCGGCGCGCTCCGCCGGCCGACCGGGAACCACCAGCTCGCCCCACGAAACCGACTCGAGCGTCGGGTTGGGCGACACCACCACACAGGGCACTCCGGCCCGTCGGGCTCGTTCGCACGCAACGTCGCGGGCGTTCCACGTCGGGCTTCGTTCGTCCTGGTACACCTCGTCGTGCTCATCAAAAACCACAACCGCCGACAGATCCTCCACCGGTGCCCACGCAGCGGCGCGACCTCCCACCACCGTGGCTCCCGCGGCGGCTCGGGCCCAACCGTCGGGCATGGCCGCAACATCGATACCGAGCTCGGCAAGCTTGCGCGACAGCCACTTGGCCCGGGCAATGCTGGGAACCAGAATCAGCGCGTTGCCGCGTTGGGCGGCCGCCACCGCAAACGGCAACGACGCGTGACGCGGCGGAAGCTGCACCACCGCCCGCTCATGTCGAAACGCCGCCTCCACGAGCTCATCCAAATCCCCAGCCGACCCCGGACCCGGGCGCGTTTGGGGGGCTGGGACCCCGGAAACCCGCTCGAGTTCGGTAT
>CAZGVQ010000640.1:0-2242 GCA_964529355.1 uncultured Acidimicrobiales bacterium | reverse complement strand
GTCATCGCCACCACGGAGCCGAGCACCTCAAGTGCTTCGGCAAACCCCGGTTCGAGTCCCTCGGGTCGGTCGCCGGCGATCCAAAAGGCGCCGATCGGACCGGTGGTCCCGCGCAGCGGGAGGGCGATCATATCGACATCGCCCGCCTCGAACCTCTCGCGGTTCGTTGCGTTCCAGGCTTCCTCGTCGACCCATTCGGGCGCCGGGGCGGGATTCTCGAAGCGGTAGGCCAAAATCTCACCAGTTTTCGCCGATTGGTGGGGCGGAATGACCTGCCCATCAAGTTGCAAGGGGCGAACTTTTCCAGACTTCGAACCAATCCAGACCTCGTCATCACCAGAGTTGGTCGTCATTGCCCCGAAACGACCGACGCCATCGATCCCGCGAAGAAACTCGCAGGTGCTTTCCAAGACCGACGAGCGATCGTTTAACGGCGCGATCTCGCCAATCAGCTCCTCGACCTGCGACAACACCGAGTCGGTGTCAACAATCCCCGCTTGTTGCATAGGTCACGTGTCGGCGACTCAAGCTGCTGCCTTAACAAATCCTTGCCAAAACTGGTCAACCGACTCAAGCCGCCATTTCGGCAACTTTTGGTAGTTTTTCGGCGTCGCTAGTGGCCTGGGCCGTCCCACGATCGAATCGCCCGCCCGAGACTCTCGATGAAGATGTTGACCTGGGGTGCCCGACGGGCGCCGCCGTGGTCGCTCCAGTTGCGTTCATCCCAATTCCACCGCAGGGTCGGCGGCAACTCGATCTGCACTCCACCCTGCGCTGGCCGATTCACCGGATTGTCCGGGTGCAGACCCCGGAGCTCCTTGGGAATGTCGTCGATCGCGAACCGAGCGTCATACTTGGGAAGATCATCGGCGAGTTGTTCGGCGATGTGTTCGGCGAGCTGACGATTCGACCCACCGAGCAGAATGACCTTCCGAAGGTGGTCCCGGCCGTATCCGTGAATTGCGACCGCCACGTCGACGTGGCCAAGAAACTCCCGAAGGGCTGGCGAGTCGGCCGGATCGACGAACTTTGACGAGATATGGGTAGGGACATCCTCGCCGTGAAGCACGCCGTAGTAGGACGACTTCGTGGCGGTAGCCACCTCATCGGCGATGAGATCGGTGACCTTCTCGAGGAACCCGCCATGAAAGGCCATGACTCCAAAGGAGGACCGCAGGTTCAGAACCTCGGTAACGCCCGGCTTTTCAAGATGATCGGCAAACACTCCCACGGGGGAGGATCGTAGACCGAGGATCAGAGAAGTTCGTTGTTGATGATGTCGGTGAGCGATTCGCTGCTGAGGACACCAGAGAACGTGCGAATCACTTCGCCGTCGGCTCCCACGAACACCGTGGTCGGCATCGCGAGGGCATTGAACGATGCGAAGAGCTCACCGTTGGGGTCGTTGCCGATGTCGTAGGTCACGCCCGTGCGCTCGATGAGCGCCAAAGCGTCGGCGGCGCGATCTCGCTGTGCGACGCCGAGGAAGGTCACCTCGTCGCCGACCTGTTCATGGACCGCTTGGAAGTCCGGCAATTCGGCCACACATGAAGGGCACCACGAAGCAAAGAAGTTGATGACCACCGGCTTGCCTTCGAGTTCGGCGATAGCGGCCTGGTCGACGAGCGGAATGTCAGAGGCGACAGGGCCGCCCTCTGCGACGGCCGTTTCTCCCCCGCCTTCTGCGGAGCCGCAGGCTACGGCCAGAAGAGCGAGAGCGATGAGTGTGGCGAGGAGTCGAAATGTACGCATTGGAAAAACTCTTTCCCAGTCGGGTCAAACAGTGAACCCGGCGGAGATCCGCTGGATTCCCTAACGGAACGAGATTCCGGTTCAGATGGTTCCCAACCGGCGGATCCACTTCCGCTATCCAGCGTAAACCTTGAGCGGGGTCCGCACCCGGCGGTGCGGACCCCGCTAGTCCTCTCGTGTACCCAGCTGTCTCACCCTGGGCTCCAGCCCGGCCCGCGAGTTACGCGGTGCTGGCCAGCTCTCGGAGGTGACTGGGGATCGGTACAACGGGCAGCTCATCCTCGGGACGAGCGACCTTTGGTGGCCGTCCGCGGCGGCGCTTTTGGGCAACCATCCGCCCGTTGAGGAACAGCTGACCACCCCATACGCCCCACGGCTCCTTCCGGTCGAGTGCCCCACTGAGGCATTCGGCCAGAACCGGGCACTCGGCGCAGATGCGCTTTGCCGCAGCGATATCGCCCAAGTCCTCGGAGAAATAGATCTCCGAAGC
>CAZGVQ010000639.1:0-2248 GCA_964529355.1 uncultured Acidimicrobiales bacterium | reverse complement strand
CCCATCACCTCGCGACGCCGGGCCTTCTCCACCCGATGGTTGGGCGACGATGTGCGATTTATCGAACGAAGCGGCGAGACCTCGCCGCCCTTGTCCGGGCTCAACGTGGCGCCGGGCGAGCGGATGAGGGACGACTGGTTTCCGGTGCTTTGGCCCTGACTCGCTAGAACAGTCCGGCGATCCAGTCATAGACCCCCAGTAGTCGCAACGCGAGCGCCAACGCAGCCCCGATCATCACTCGACGAATCCAGGCCTCGCCTTTGCTGACTCCAAGGCGGGCGCCCAACCAGCCGCCGACGGTAAGACCAATGGCCAGAATGAAGGCGGGAAACCAACGGACGTTTCCCTGCGAGATAAACACCGGCAAGGCCACAAGCGTGACCGCAAGGTTCACCACCACCTTCACGCTGTTGGCCGTAACCAGGTCGAACCCCGCCCGGCTCAGTGCCGCGAGCATCACGAGCCCGACGCCAGCCTGAATCGCTCCGCCGTAAATGCCCACGCCCAGAAATACCGTCGTGGTGGTGGCGCGACTCCAGGCCTCGCCCTCGGCCCGCACCGTTGGCTTGTTGATGGTGAGGATGATGAGCGGAATCATCAGGAGGCCGAACACCGTCTCGAAGGTGTCGTCGGTTAGGCGGCTGATGCCGAGCGAGCCAATCAGCGACCCGAGGATCGCCGGGCCAATAACCGGCACCGCATGCTTCAAGCCATCGAAACCCAACCGCCGGAACTCGGCGGCCGCCGCCAGATTGCTGGTGAGGATGCCAACGCGATTTGAGCCGTTGGCTGCGTTGCCCGGAACGCCGGCCAATACCAGGAGGGGCACGGTGAGCATCGATCCACCGCCCGCAACGGTGTTGACCGTTCCGGCTGCGACACCGCCGAGTATGAGGAGCAGGGCCTCCCACCATTCCATCGCCGCATGGTAGGGCGTCTGGTCTTACACGTCTGTCACGGTTGGACCGTACATACTCAATAACCCCATGATTAACACCAACATCAGTAACCACAACGATGACGAACGTGTATAGGCTCTCACTGCCACCACATGAATGGCACTACATGAAAACCCGCAAAACCCCGTCGTTTGGCACCGAGACACGCGGTGAGACACTCGACACAAGAAAATTTCGCGACCAAACGAATATTCAGAACGTCCCATTGGAGAGGAGATGTGCGTAGATCCCCCCTCCACTGCGCATCTCTCCCCTCTTCTCTCCGCCTAATCCCCCACACCAAGACCCGTTAGATGAATCCCCCCACACCACTCTTTGAACAAGCCAAAGGCGGGCTTGCACACGACTCGGCATCCGACGTGTCGAGGCTACGGCTGGTACCCGACCTCGACCCGAGCGAGCGACGGCATCTCCGCCTGGTCATCGACGAACCCGTCGTCACTCCTACTGCACCAGCATCCACCAACACCGCGTACGCCCGATGGGGCAAACGAGTCCTTGACGTTCTCATCGCCGTGCCGCTGCTGCTCGTCGTTCTTCCCGTGCTGCTGATCGGCGCACTCGTCGTACTGGTCACGCTCGGTCGGCCCATCATGTACCGCCAGCGCCGAGTCGGACGCGGCGGCCACCCCTTTGAGATCATCAAGCTTCGCACCATGAAGCCCGAAGCAATCGTCGACGTCACTGGCGCCGAAGCGGTCGTCGACGTCACCGAACGCACCACCCCCGCCACGCGGATCCTCCGACGGCTCAGCCTCGACGAGTTCTCACAACTCTGGAATGTCATCCGCGGCGAAATGAGCCTCGTTGGCCCACGGCCCGAAGTCTGGACAAAAGCGGTACGCCATGGCTTGGTGGCCCACCAGCGAAACCAGGTTCGACCCGGCATGACCGGTGCCTGGCAGGTAACCCCTGCTCGCAATGGCGAGATCTGCGATGGGGTCGAGCACGACCTCGGCTACATCGAATCGTTGAGCCTCAAGACCGACGTCGGCATCCTGGCCAAGACGCCCGCGGCCATCGTCCGCAGCGACACCGACTAAGGGCCAGCCCTACGAACCCATGATCGGCGGCAGCGGTGGCCGGCTCAGCCGACCCCCGTCGATCGTGATGACCTGACCGGTCACGAACGCCGATTCGTCACCGGCCAACCACACGACCACGTCGCCGACATCGGACGGCGCGCCGATGCGTCCCACCGGATGTAGCGCAGCCAGCTGACGAACCACCTCATCACTGTCGGGGTGGCCATCGACGTAGCTCGCGTTCAACTCGGTATCGATCCAACC
>CAZGVQ010000638.1:0-2248 GCA_964529355.1 uncultured Acidimicrobiales bacterium | reverse complement strand
GTCCTTGTAGGCCATGGGTGACTCGTCGAGCAGCTCTGCCGCCTTGCTCTTTTGCCACATTCGCCCCTCCATCGCCGCCTCGAAGGTGGCGACGTCGAAGGTGCGCTTGGCAGCCTTGCGGCCGTACCGGCGACCAGCACCGTGGGCGGCCGAGTGGTACGACTCGGCGTTGCCGAGACCCGAAACGATGTAGCTGTTGGTACCCATCGAACCGGGGATGACGCCCATGTCGCCCACATCGGCGCGGATGGCACCCTTGCGGGTGATCCACAGTTCGCGGTCGTCGTGGGTTTCACGCTCGGTGTAGTTGTGGTGGCAGTTGATGCGACGCAGCTCCTTTACCGGCCGGCCGACACAATCGTTGAGTACCCCGAGCAGAGCGTTCATCATCTGCTCGCGGTTCTCGAGCGCGTAGTCCTGCGCCCACAGCATGTCCTTGATGTAGGCGTTGAAACCAGGGTCGGTGTCGAGGAAGTACGCGAGGTCGCGATCTTCCAGAGAGCGCTCCAGGTTCTTGCAAAGCTCACGCGCCGTTCCGATGTGCTGCTGCGCGAGCATGTTGCCGATTCCCCGGCTGCCGGAGTGCAGCACCGCCCACACCTTGTCGCGCTCGTCGATGCTCACCTCGACGAAGTGGTTGCCGCCGCCAAGGGTTCCCAGCTGCGGTGCCATCTTCGATCGGGCGGTCTTCTTGAGTTCAAGCTCGGTCTCGAGCGGGTTGGCGGCCAGCCAGTCGATGGCCGTGTTCTGCGCCTTGTAGTGACGGTTGAACCCGGCCGGAATGGTCTTGCCGATGCCGCGCAGGATCGGTCCGAGGTTGTCGGGCAGGTGCGATGCATCGAGGTCGGTCTCGACCGCGATCATGCCGCAGCCGATATCGACGCCGACCGCCGCGGGGATGATTGCCGACTCGGTAGGGATGACCGAACCAACTGTGGCACCCATGCCCCAGTGCGCGTCGGGCATGAGGGCGATCGGGCCGGAGACCGCGGGGCAGCGGGCGCTCGTGAGCGCCTGCTGCATGGTGTTCTCCTCAAGATCGCTGGCCCAGGAACGGACCCGCTCCAGCTCGCCATCAAATCGAATGTCTCGCGCCGTACTAGTCATAAAGAACACCTCCCGGAGTTCTCGTGTTGATCAGTGGCTCAGTCGTTTGAGCCGTCGATGATTGTGCGACGTTCGTGTCCGCTTGTCTATCGAATAAGTAGCGGCTACTTCGCCGAAACTGGCGCTTCAATCGGTGAAGCGGATCGGCACGCGGTCGGCGAAGACGTTGCTGGCGAACAGTCGGATTTCACAGAGATCGAGACGACAGTCAAACCTGTCGCCCCAGTTGCCTATTTTGGACTGGGGCCGAAAGGTGCCAAAGATGGTGCCATTAATGACTTGTCGGTTCTTCAGATCACGCACTTGGCAGCCTTCGACTGATTCCTCTCCATTGCGGGGACAGAGCGCTGTCAGCACTTCGTGCTCGGTCGTTCCGATGCGGACCTGGAGACGAGCGCCCGGCACCACGTTTTGGGCGCTCCGTACTCGAAGCCACGGAAGCTCCTCTGGGGGCAGTGGTTCAAAGGTCACCTGCAAGCGCCGTAGTGGTTCACTGTTCGCACCCCTCACCAAGAGCACGCAGCCCTCGCTGTCGGCGCAGTCGGTTACGGACCCGATTTCTCCGACGAACCGGTCCAACGTGATGGTGATTCGGGCGTGAGTTCTCTCGGGATCGGTCCGCTTCTCAGCGATCTGGTCGCAGCCACTGATGCTCTGATTGCGCCGGCCGCATTGGTACACACTGATTGCCTCGGCGTAGTGGTTGTTTGTGCGGATGGTTATCTGCTGGCCCACCATCAGGTCTCGACGCTGTGAGACCCGAACCCTGGTTCGATTGGATACCGAGTCGTCGAACTCGAGAGGGTTGGTCATCGCAGCCAATCTCCCGCTGAAACGCCCCCGTTCGTAGACGGCAAGGACACAAACGTTCGCGGCGGACGCGCAATCGACATGGGTGAGCGATCCGTCCCGCAGAAAGGTCAAATACCTCTTTGGTCGTACCTGTGTGGGGTGTGAAATCGAGGGATCGTAGGACTCTGTGGTGATCTGCAAGCTCACACACCACCTGCCGCCGATCTGGCCGTCCCGCGATACGCACTGAAGGATCGATGGCTTGTAGATATCGAGATGATTCGTGCCGTGGCTGAGCACGACGAGTTCTTGGTCGACAAGTGGCTTGTCTGTGGATTCGATCTCGAGA
>CAZGVQ010000637.1:0-2257 GCA_964529355.1 uncultured Acidimicrobiales bacterium | reverse complement strand
CAACCGTCGAGCACGATCTGTTTCGCCAACGCGACGATCTGCTGGCCCAGCTCAACGAGTGGGCCGGGTAGAACCCAAAAGGTTCAGCCGGTGGGGTTTCGAGCCTTGCCAACGTAGAAGTACGACCACGGCTTCGGCCCGTCGGCAAACTCGGCATTGCTCCACTCGATGTCGAAACCGGCCTGCGTGAGGAGGTCGGGGTGGTCGCGGCTCACATGGCAGCCGTCGAACAACCGCTTCTGCACCGGGTCGATCCGGTACTGCATCTTCTGGAGCTTCTCGGTTGGCGCAAGGCCGTGCTCGCAGAAGTGCAGCGTGCCACCGGGTTTGATGACCCGGCGGAGCTCGGCCAAAGCAGCCATTGGGTCAGGGATGGTGCACAGGGTGAAGGTGAGCACGCCTGCGTCGCAGGAGGCGTCGCCGAGTGGCAGGTGTTGCCCGTCGAGTCCGACGAACTCGACGTCGATGGTCGACTCCGCCAGCCGGTCGGCCGCCAACTCCTGGCCAAGGGTTGCCGGGTCGACGGCGTACACCTTGGTGACCTCGGGCGGGTAATACGGCAGGTTGGTACCCGAACCGAACCCCGGCTCAACCACCACACCGCCGATGCCCTCAAGACAACGGCTGCGCCAGGCGCCGATACGTTCATTGCCGCACGCCTTGTCGATGAAGCGTGGAAGGATCCGGTCGCGATAAACACCCATGTTGTTCTGCTCCGTCTGTCTCTAGCCTCTAGGACTCGCCAATGAGTTGGGGCAGGACGTCGCTGATCGAGTCGTTGATCACCACGTCGGCCAGTGCGTCCATCTCGGTGGGCTCACCATTGAGAATCAACACCTTGGCTCCCTGCTGCTTGGCGATGGGCACCACCCGGTTGATGGGCGACACCGCGAGGCTGGTGCCGATCGCGAACATGAGGTCGCACTCGAGCGCGGCCACTTCGGCACGGTAGAGGTCGTCCTCCACCAGGTTTTGCCCGAAGGAGATGGTCTTTGACTTGAGGATGCCGCCGCATGCCGGACAGTTGGGGTCGGCTTCCCCAGCGCGCACCCGGTCGAGCGCCACCTCCATGTCGGCGGTGTAGTCGCAGTCGAGACACCCCACCTTGCGGGTTGTGCCATGAATCTCCACCACCTTGTCGGCGCTGGTTCCGGCCCGCTGGTGCAATTCGTCGACGTTCTGGGTGATGAGGGTGTGCAGCTTGCCCTGTTCCTCGAGTTTCACCAGCGTCTTGTGCCCCAGGTTGGGTTCGACGTTTGCCCACAGAGCGCCTTCAGCACGAAGGGCCCAGTTCTTGGCGCGCAACTCGGGGTCGGACATGTAGAAGCGGATGTTCGACGCCTTCTCGGCCTCGGGGTTCTTGGTCCACAACCCGTTGGGACCCCGGAAGTCCGGGATGCCGCTGTCGGTGGAGATACCCGCGCCGGTGAGGATGGTGATCTGCTCGGCGGCATCGAGAAGCGCTCGAGCTTCGGCGAGTACGCCGGAAGATGGACCTGAAGACACGGGCGAAGCTTAGGCCACCGAGCGAATTTGACGAATCCTGGTGATTTGTATTGAAATAGATTGAAAGTTATTGAAAGTACACGACGGGAGCATCGTCGCTTCCTCACGGCTTCCCCGCCAAACCTAAGCCATCGCAGGAGCCTTGCCGTGCACCACGGACGTCCCACTTTCACCGAACCCACCCTCGCAGTTGAACCCTGGGTCGACGAACTCGTCGAACAACTCGGTTTCGACCCGAGATCCGCCTACGTCGAAACCTTCTGGTTGGGCGTGCTCGGCCCGTCGACCGTCTGGCTGATCCGCCGACTGGTGGCCGAACTCGACAACAACCCTCAGGGCTACCAGCTCGACCTCGACGAAACCGCCGCCACCCTCGGCCTCCGCAACAACGGCGGCAAACACTCCCCCTTCATGCGCGCCCTGGGAAGAACCTGCCAATTCGGCCTCGCCCGCACCACCGGACCCAACAGCCTCGCCATCCGCCGAAAACTCCCACCCGTCACCCAAGGCCAACTCCGAAAACTCCCCATCACCACCCAACGACAACACCACCAATTCACCCAACGCCAACGACAATCCGACACCAAAACCAAACAACTCTTCAACCGCGCCGTCACCATCGCCACCGGCCTCATCACCCACGGCGACGACCTCGAAACCGCCCGCATCCAACTCCAACACTGGAACTTCGACCACCACACCGCCGACCAAGCCGCCACCACCGCCTGGGAACAACACATCAACACCTAGC
>CAZGVQ010000636.1:0-2269 GCA_964529355.1 uncultured Acidimicrobiales bacterium | reverse complement strand
GAACGAACGGGTTGCCCACATCGGTTCCGCTGGCATCGACACACACCAGGCTGGTCTGGGTGTAGCCAGGCGCGGCGGCCTCGGAAACCTCAACCTCTTCGTCATTGGGAAGGGCAAGCACCTGCCCCGAAGTCACCGCGGTGGTCACGCCGCCCCTGGTGACCTGCAGGCTGAAATCGCCGGGGCCCGACGTGCCGGTGTCATCGTTCACCACGGTCTTGGTAACGGTGACCGACGCCGGGGTGGTGTCGACATCGTTATTGGTAAACGTGCACGTGAGCCCGGTGCCATTGGTTGGCATCGTGAATGAGGAGGCATCGAAGGTGGCGGTGGCATCGTCGTCATCGACACAGGAGAGGCTGGCCAGGTCGTAGCCGCTATCGGCAACCTCGGCTATCGAGTACTCAACGCCCGTAGCTAGTTTGATGACGTCGCCGTCGGCGTGCTGGGTCACGGTTGGCGTGCCATTGGGGTCTTCGGTGAGATCAAACAGGAAGTCGCCGGCCACCGAGCTTCCGAAATTGTCGTTCACCACCACCTTGGCGATGGTGAGCTCGGGAAAGTTGATGGCCATCTGCGGGCCGATGAAGCTCAGGTGCTCGCTGGAAGAATCGTGGGCGGTCGGCACCTCGACACTGTGGTCATCGTCGCCAACGATCACCTGGAAGAACGTGACATCGGCCGAAGTACGGGTGAAGCCCAGAAACCGGGTGCCGTGGTTGCCGCATGCGCTGTAATCGCCCACGTCATTCGGTGCCGGATCGGCACCGTTGTTCTGGTGCTGATCGCCACAACCAAAACCCTCGTCGTCGAAACCGGGCGAGCCCGGGCCGTTCACATCGGACACGCCCGGCACATCGATCGGTCGAACCACATTGGGAATCACCGGCTCCACCGACAGCACATTGCCGGCCGCGTCATACAGCTTGATGTAGGCCAGCTCACCCTCGCCGTCATCGCGAGATTCAAGGTCGCCGAACCAGGCACCGAAGTTGTCGACCGGCTCGGAGAACCGAAACATCACCGAGTCCGAAGAGATGCGCTCGTTGGTTCCGCCAAACGCAACCGCGTTCCAGTACAGCACCCCGTCGGGGTCGCCGGTGAAGGTGCCGCCCTCGGAAGGGCTCACCAGCGACAACGGCTTCACCGAGCAGTCCTGCATGGCCTCCTGGGTGTTGTAGAGCAGCGTCGGATCGCCCGAGTCGGCCGGGCTACCCCACGACGAGTTGGCGGTGGAGGCGCGAAGATCGGTATCGAACGGAGCGTCGGCGGCAGTGCCAGTTCCGTTCGGCATGTTGAAGTAGGAGATGCCGACGGTGACCCCGGTGAGCGGCAGCGGCAGAAGAAACTCGCTGCCCGCGGGAGAAATCGACCCTTCGCTCGATGGTGGAAACAACCCGAGCGAGACGGTGTCGTACCCGGTGGAGGTGAACCATGCATCGTCGAGCGTGTCGGCGAGTTGGCGACTTGGCAGCTGGTTGTTGTTCGAGCTCGAGCAGTTGCCGCCGTTGGTAAGAGGACCAAACGCGGTCTGCGAACTCTGGTACACCGCGCTCGCTGGCGGAGCCGCTTGGGCCGTGGTTGGCAAAGAGCTGCTCGAAACCAGAAGCGAGATCGACAGCAGCACCGTGAGAAGTGCGAAGAGCACCAGAGAAACGAGGACAGGAGTGCGCCGCGTCGCCATGAAATCCGAACCTACTGCGACCCTTGGCGCGGTTCAAAGCGCCTCCGGATAACGCTGTTCAGGAAGTGGTGTTGCGACCAATTTGCGCCGGCGCAGGAAACACTGGACGAGTTGGCTGCATACTGAGTTGATGAGATTGCCTCTCCCTTGGAGATCACTGGCGCCGTTGGTGCTATCGGTTGCACTAGTCGCCGCGGCATGCGGAGGCTCCAGTGACTCGGCAAGTTCTGGTCCCGCGGCAACCACCTCAGCGCCGACGGCGACCGAAACGCCAACAACGGCGGCGCCGGCGGAAACCGCGGTACCAACGGAAACCGACACACCCACCCTTCCGCCCGAAACCACCGCGTCCCCTGAAACCACCGTGCCTCCTGAAACCACCGTGCCCCCGACCACCGCAGCGCCTACCGACTTCAGCGACGTGCCCACCGCCGCGCTTCCACCCGGCATTCTGAGCGAGCCCAACGTTGCCGAGGTTCAGCGGTTCCTCACCGATGGCGACGACGGCGAGTTCTATATGGTCAATCTCATCAAGCATCGCGAGCAGGCTCAGTACGCCGACGGCCGCGACACCGACCTCACCGG
>CAZGVQ010000635.1:0-2279 GCA_964529355.1 uncultured Acidimicrobiales bacterium | reverse complement strand
CTTGCGCTTTTGCGCAACGTAGACACGGACCAACTGGTTCACGCCGGGAGGAAGCTCGTCGCCATCGTCGCGGCTAAACACACGAACGTTGGTGACCTTGCCCTGCTCGCCGTGAGGAACCTTGAGGCTCGTGTCACGAACTTCGCGGGCCTTCTCGCCAAAGATGGCTCGCAACAGGCGCTCTTCTGGAGTGAGCTCGGTCTCGCCCTTTGGCGTGACCTTGCCGACCAGAACGTCGCCAGGTTTGACCTCGGCACCAACGCGGATGATGCCGCGCTCGTCGAGGTCGGCCAGAATCTCGTCGCTCAGGTTCGGGATATCACGAGTGATTTCTTCGGGACCGAGCTTGGTGTCACGGGCATCGATTTCGTGCTCGTGGATGTGGATCGAAGTGAGCACGTCGTCTTTGACGAGACGCTCGCTCAAGATGATCGCATCTTCAAAGTTGTAACCACGCCACGGCATGAACGCCACCAGCAGGTTCTTACCCAGTGCGAGTTCGCCCCAGTCGGTCGATGGACCGTCGGCGAGCAGCTGACCCTTCTTGACCTTTTGGCCAACGCCAACCCGGGTCTTGTGATTGATGCAGGTGTCTTGGTTCGAGCGGTTGAACTTGGACATGACGTGGGTGAACTTGCCCTCGCCGTCGTAGTCGACGACCAGGCTGTTGCCGTTGACCTCGGCGATGGTGCCGTTGGCACGAGCCAAGATCATGTCGGCCGCATCGTTGGCCGCACGAGCCTCGACACCCGTACCGATGTACGGAGCTTCGGCCCGCAACAGCGGCACCGCTTGGCGCTGCATGTTGGCGCCCATGAGGGCACGGTTGGCGTCGTCGTGTTCGAGGAAGGGAATGAGCGCTGTCGCGATCGAGATGATCTGCTTCGGCGAAACGTCCATCATCTGAACTTCGGCACCTGGAACGTACGAGATCTCGGTGGTCGCACCGAAGAAGACGTCCTGTTCGAGCTGCAGTCGCAGACCTTCAAGCGTGGCTGCCTGCGGCGAGCGACGCACAAGCACCTTCTCGGTGGCAAACGTGCCGTCGGGGTTGACCTCGGCATTTGCCTGGGCAACCACGTATTCCTCTTCCTCGTCAGCTGCGAGGTAGCGGATGTCTTTGGTGACCTTGCCGTTGTTGACCTCGCGATAGGGCGACTCGATGAAACCGAAGTCGTTCACGCGAGCAAAGCTGGCGAGACCACCGATCAGGCCGATGTTCGGGCCCTCGGGAGTTTCGATAGGACACATGCGGCCGTAGTGACTGAAGTGCACATCTCGCACTTCGAAGCCGGCACGTTCGCGGCTGAGGCCACCTGGGCCAAGCGCCGACAGACGACGACGGTGCGTCAGACCAGACAGCGGGTTGACCTGGTCCATGAACTGCGACAGCTGCGAGGTTCCGAAGAACTCCTTGATGGCTGCAACAACCGGACGGATGTTGATGAGGGTCTGCGGGGTGATGGCCTCGACGTCCTGGGTGGTCATGCGCTCACGCACGACTCGTTCCATACGACTGAGACCGATGCGGACCTGGTTCTGGATGAGCTCGCCGACCGAACGGATACGACGGTTGGCGAAGTGATCCTGATCGTCGAGGCGGTAGCCAGGCTCGCCCTTGGCGAGGTGCAGGAGATAGGTGCAGCTGGCGAGGATCTCACTGGTGGTGAGCACCGACTGGTCGGGATCGGGCTTCTCGAGCTCGACCTTCATGAGCTTTTCGAGCTTCTCGATCTCCGGACCGAGCTTGCGGTTGAGCTTGTAGCGACCAACCCGGCTCAGGTCGTATCGACGAGGCTCGAAGAACGCGTTCTTGAAATAGGAGCGAGCGGACTCGAGGGTTGGCGGCTCGCCCGGACGGGCCCGCTTGTAGATCTCGATGAGGGCTTCGTCCTGGGTCGGAGCGGTTTCGCGATCCTTTTCCCACTGGCCTTCGAGGAAGTCGAAGTGGTTGACGAACCGGTCGATGAACCCGGGCTCGTTCTCCTCGTCGAAGCCGAGTGCGCGAAGCAGGGTGAACATCGAGAGGCGACGCTTGCGGGCCACACGGGTGCCGGCGGTGACGTCCTTGCCGGGCTTCTGCTCGACATCGAACTCGATCCACTCGCCTCGGTAGGGGTGGATGGTTCCGGTAACCAGCTGATGCTTGGCGAGGTTACGAAGGCGGTACCGCTCACCAGGCTGGAAGATGACACCGGGAGAACGGACGAGCTGAGAGACCACGACACGCTCGGTGCCGTTGATCACGAACGTGCCCTTGTCGGTCATCATGGGGAAGT
>CAZGVQ010000634.1:0-2285 GCA_964529355.1 uncultured Acidimicrobiales bacterium | reverse complement strand
CCCATGCGGTTAAAGCCACAGAATTTCCATTCCAAAAGTCACCATCTGTATTGCCATCAATAGCTCTTGCACCTGTTGCACCAAATTGTACACTTGATTCAGTTGCTGTTCCATTTAAAGCAAGATTTTCTGTAGTACTACATGTTCCACCGCCACCTGTTGTTGGTGCTTCTCTAATGACTTCAATAAAGTTACCTGATATATCAGAACAAGTCTCCGCTTGAAGATCAGCTAAAGGCAGACCAATGAAAGCATTTTGATTGATACCTCTATAACTCCATCCCCAAATTCTACATACTCCAACTCCTGCGCCATCCAAATCAATTGGTCCATCAGGTACAATCGCAAGGATAGTATTATTATCATCTGTAATCACATAATCAAAAGTTAAGTTAGGTGCAGTCGTAGTATGAGTTACATCTAGTGGGTCAGCGATTCCATCTACTATGATTGTAGCAGATGTAGCACCATTTACTAATGAAACAGTACCTCCGTCTGGCTCTTCTCTTATAACTGTAACACCATTTGATAAATCAAAACATCCTGTCAAATCTGATAAATTATTTCCAACTGCATCTCCTGCAAAATCACTTTCATATCTAACATACCATATCAAACATGTTCCTGGTCCTGCTGGATCCAAATCAAATGGTGGTGCTGGTGGTAATGCTAATATATTGTTAGCATCATCTGTAATAATCCAACCAGCATTAGACCCAACTGATGTTCCTGTCAAAACAACCCCTAAAGGATCTGCTACTCCATCTACACAAATTGATGTTTCAGTTCCTCCTCCTGCTAATTCAATTGGACTCGCCGATACATTACAAGTAGGAATAGGTGTTCCAACACAATTACAACTCGCATTAACTAAATCATTTTCTGTAGTAGCATCCCCATCGTTACAAGTGTCACCTATATTCGCTGATAATGCTGGACAATCAAATGTTATAATTGGTGTTCCAACACAATTACAATTCGCATTAACTACATCATTTTCTGTAGTAGCATCTCCATCATTACATGCATCTCCTATATTCGCCGATAATGCTGGACAATCATATATGATTGGTGTACCTGCACAGTTACAATTTCCATCCTCTACATCATTTTCTGTACTTGCATCTCCATCATCACATGGTGTGCCTGCCGCTGGACATGAAACGCCAACAGTAACTGTAAATGAACAAAATGCAGAGTTACCACACTCATCAGATAATACATAAGCCACATTAGTTGTACCTATTGGAAATGAAGAACCACTTGTTGGTCCAATCAATTGGTTCACATTGATACCTCCTGTAAAACAATTTGTTGACGCTGTTGGTAATGACCAAGTCGCAATGGCAGAAGTTTGACCTGCTGCTGCTTGTAATGAAATATCCCCTGGGCAACTATTCAATTCAAAATTAGTTGGCGTCGCTACAACTGTAACAGGGAAAACACATGATGAGAAATTCCCACATGAATCTTCAACTGTATAGGTTACTTGTTGTGTTCCGATTGGAAGAATAGAACCACTCAACGGTCCAAAAGACTGAGTCACTTCTGTATCAGAACCTTCAAAACAATTTGAAGTTGCAGTTGGGTCAGTCCAAGAAACTTGAGCAGAAGGTGCTCCTGGAGCAGTATTCACTACTACTTCTGTAGGACAATTGTTTAGAGTAATCTCAGCTGGGTTTGCTTCTACAGTAATATTAAAAATACAAATCTCTTGATTGCCACAATTGTCTGTTACTTCGTAAGCTACTTGTGATTCTCCTACTGGAAATTCGCTTCCACTAGTTGCACCTGAAATTTGTTGGATGGTTAAACCTGGGTCTCCGTTTCCACCTGAACCACATGGAATTTCGAATATTGCTCTATAGAGAGTAGAAGGAGGTCGGTCGGTCCATTCTCCAGTAGATTCTCTAAATCTAACTGCCTGCGTATTAGGACTTCCATTCGGTTCGTTTGCTTGCCAATTAGTGTACACCAAAGGATCGCTAGTAACCCAATTAAAATTACCACTAGAAGTTAAATTACTTAACCCAATCCAGTTGCTTCCATGAACACTAGAATTTTGGATAAAGTCATTCTCTGCTTGACTTTCAATCACTACTAAATGTCCACCATTATTTTCTGCAAAAGTTTTTGCCGTATGCCAATCTAAAGTTCCAGTAGTAACAAAATACTGACTACCTTCAAATTCACCTAAATGAGATGTACCTGAAATATTTGTATTGATAACACTACATGCAGGAGGATTGCAAGCCATCTCTACCACATAAAAGTATTGATTAGAT
>CAZGVQ010000633.1:0-2286 GCA_964529355.1 uncultured Acidimicrobiales bacterium | reverse complement strand
ACAAAAATCAGTGTTCAGTATCAATTCGTATGAACCTGATTCAAGGACTTCAAAGAAAGGATCTGTACCAAACTGAATTAAGACACCATTTCTAAACCATTCATAGGTGTTTGCAACTATACTTGTTTCTAGAGTAAAGAACTCCCCTTCACAAGCTTGCACATCTTCTGTTGCATTCAAAGTGACTATGGGTTGTTGTTCAACTTCAACGGGAATTTCTTCTGTATTTGCGACACAGGTCCCGTTAGAAAGTTCCAACATGTATAAGCCAGCCATGTCAACATTTAATGCATTGAAAGTCTCTCCTTCAATCGCTTCTCCATTTCTAAACCACTGATATGATTCAGCGTTGACTGGGCTATTTAAAAACAGAGTTGTATTACTGCATATCACTTGGGCACCAGTTACATTGAGATCTATTTCAGGGCTATTTGATATAGAAACAAAAACTTCACTTGAATTTGCAACACAGCCATCTTCACTAGTTGCCACAACCGTATAAGACCCTTCACTGAAAACGGTTAAAGTATTTCCAGCAGCAAATATTGGAACCCCATCAACAAACCATTCATAAGTTTCTGCCCCTACAGGAACCATTAATTCAACACTCTCATTATCGCAGATATTGACTTCATTTGCAACATTAAAAGTAACATCTGGTAAATCCGAAAATACAATCTCCACTGGTTCTATCATCAATGAGTGCGGCCCTTTAAAAACGGTTGCGGTGTAGGTTCCCGAACTTGTCGCATTGAAAGTATCTCCTACTCCTACTTGGGCACCATTCCTAAACCATTGTATGGTATGCGCGTCTGTAGTCAAGGAAAGACTGAAAGTGGTGCCTATCTGAACACATCCATCTATAGTTTCATTCAAAAAGGCAAACGGTGGTTGCACAGGTGGAATAGGATCAAAGGTGAATTGAGTTGGACGCAAAACGAAAAGTCCATTAGTCCCATCAGAACCTAAAATATTTCCTGAAGGTAAAAATGGATAAGCACCCCAACATCCACTAAAGCCTCCGTAGCCTGTATTGTTTGGAAAAGTATCATACCAAGCAATTTGCTGGACATTGGCTGGGTTGCTGATATCAAATATTTGAACGCCATCATGATAATATGATACGATGGCAAAATTATCTCGTACGAATGGATTGTGTGCAATACTACCCGTGACCGCAGGTGCCAACAACTCAGACCTAAATAGTGAAGTCACTTCTATATCTGAAAGGTCACTTACATCTACAGCTTTCAAACTAGTATTGTGTGTTTCATCTGCCATAATCAATACATCCCCTTCTGGATTCAGCCAACCAGAATGATTGTATCCTTGTTGCGGATAGTTAGTCATCGTCCCTAATAGTTGAGGGCTTGTAGGATCACTAAAATTATAGACGTACAATCCTCTTCTTTCAGAATTACCATAGCCAATATGGTTACGTACATATAGGTCGTGCATATACCCTCCAGCTACGTCCATAGCTCCAAGCAAAATTGGATCTTCCGGATTGGTTGCAATGTCTAAGATGATAACTCCATTGCGTTGTGTATTTGTTCCTATGGCATATAGACGACCATGTTCTTCATCAATATAAATATTGTGCGCTCTCGAAAAGAAGCCTGTAGTTTGATTTACCAATTGCACTCCATTTGATTTTGGAGAATCGCCCAGTTTAAATATAGCTAAGCCTTCATTACAACTATCGCATACACCATAGGCCCATTGACCATAGGTCTTCATATCTCGCCAGATGGTAACATTACCACCTTCAAATCCATCAATCAATTCTGGATTTACCGGATCAGAAATATCAACAAAATAGTAATGAGATCGTGAGCCAATGATGGCTACTTCATCTCCGTTACTATCTACATAGCCCCATACATCGTTGTAAGGTGTGCTACCTGTAGTCCAATTGGAAAGTAGGTCAAGATTTTGGACTTGGGCATTTTGATTTTTAATCCCTGCAGATTTAGCTAACTCTTGACTTATCAAGCAGGTAGTTATTTGGAGCAATAATAGGATAAACAATAACGATTTATTCATATACGGTATTTTTATATTGACTGTAGTTCGGTAATTATATGCCTGCCCCTTGCTCGCCAAGGGGTTAAATCACTGATTAGTAATATGTTGTGAATTTGCGTGCTTTATTACTAAGCATTTGATTACAACATATTGCTTTCATGTGATTTCACATTTCTCAAAAAATTACCGAACTATTTATTTTAATAAACACGTTCTTAAAAATATACTTTTTCTATCTCAATTTAGTGTCGGTAGAGA
>CAZGVQ010000632.1:0-2292 GCA_964529355.1 uncultured Acidimicrobiales bacterium | reverse complement strand
ACCGCGTCACAGGATCTCCGCACCACCGTCGCCCCTTACCTGGGCCGGTGGCGCACGGTGCACGACTCGCTCATCCAGGTGCGGGACGGGGTCGAGGATGACGATGCCGGGGCCCAGCGGGACGGCGCCGACTTCTACGCTCAACAGATCGCTGCGGTGGCGCAGGCCGACTTTGACCGGGTGGCTCAGGCGGTCGAGCAGCTCGACCCCGACACGGCCCGTGAATTTCTGGAAGCCGAAGGGTTAAACCCGCAGGACTTCGGGCTGTAGGCAGTAGCCTCGGCTCTCGTGGCATCGCCTTCTTTTCAAGCGCCGAAAGGCACCCGAGACATCCTGGCTCCGCAGTCGACCCGGCAGCGGGCGCTCATCGACCTGTTCGCCGAAACGGTCGAACGGGCCAGCTATGGCGCCATCAGCACGCCGATCTTTGAAGACATCGGGGTGTTTCTGCGCCTTGGTGAGGCCACCGATGTGGTCACGAAAGAGATGTATGACTTTGTGGCCAAAGATGGCAGCCACATCGCGCTTCGCCCCGAGCTCACCGCGTCGGTGGTGCGGGCGTTTGTGCAGCATCGCCCAACCACCCCCTGGAAGGTCTGGTACGAGGGCCCGCAGTTCCGTTATGAGCGCCCCCAGGCCGGCCGGTACCGCCAGTTCACGCAGGTGGGTATCGAGGCGCTGGGCACCTCGGACCCCGAACTCGACGTCGAGGTCATCAGCCTCGCGGCCGACTTCTACGCTGCGCTCGGTCTGCAGCAGGTCACGCTGCTGCTGAACTCACTTGGCGACCCAACGTGTCGCCCGGCCTATCTCGAGGCACTCGAAAGCTACTTTCGCGACAACATCGCCGATCTTTCCGAGCAGTCGGCACTCACGCTCGACATCAACCCGCTGCGGGTGCTCGACTCCAAACGCGAGCAGGACCAAACACTTATCGATGGGGCACCGTTGATGGTCGATTTCCTCACCCCGGAGCTCGCTGATCACTTCGACCAGGTGCGACAAGGCCTCGACCAACTCTCCATCGGCTATACGCTGTCGCCGCGCCTGGTTCGAGGCCTCGACTACTACACGCTCACCACCTTCGAGTTTGCTGCCGATGCGCTCGACACCGCCCAGAACGCCATCGGCGGCGGTGGCCGCTACGACGGCCTGGCCGAGTCGCTCGGCGGACCCGATACGCCCGGTATCGGTTTCGCCCTCGGTGTCGATCGCATTCTGTTGGCCTGCGATGCCGAAGACACCTTTCCAGCGCCCGAGGTTTCGCCGCAGGTGTTCGTGGTCGACGTGTCCGGTGCCCACGTCTCTCTCGAACTCACCAACGAGCTACGCAAGCACGGCATCAGCGCCGACCGGGCGTGGGACAACCGGTCGATGAAGGCCCAGATGAAGGTGTCGGACCGCTCACAGGCCGCCTTTGCGGTCATCGTTGGCGAGGATGAACTGGCGTCGGATTCGGTAACGGTGCGCGACCTGCGAGGCGACACCGGCCAACAATTGATGAAGCGGGCCGATCTCATCGCCCACCTCCAGAATCATCTCGACTGAGGCAGCTGGCCTCGGCTCGAACTTTGCGGTCCCGGCTACGGCCAAGGCCTGTGAACCTCACTAGTTTTTCTCTTTGCGTATATCCCGAAAGGCGCTTTTCGTGAGCGACATTCTCAAAACTTCAATGCGAACCCATATGTGCGGCGATCTGCGGGCCTCCGATGTCGGCTCGACGGTCAGCGTGTGTGGCTGGGTCGATGGCCGGCGCGAGCATAGCCAGCACCTGGCGTTCATCGATCTGCGCGACCGCAGTGGTGTGGTGCAGGTGATCGTCGACGGCAATCACGATCTACGCACTGAGTACGTCGCCCGGGTAACCGGCACGGTGGCCGAGCGCATCGAAGGGACCGTCAACCCCAATCTCGACACGGGCGAAATCGAGATCCGTGACGCCGAGGTCGAAATCCTCAGCATTGCCGAGCCGCCGCCATTCCCTATGGATGAGCGCACCGAGGTTGACGAGACCATCCGGCTGCGCCATCGCTATGTCGATCTTCGCAAACAGCGGATGCAGAAGAACCTGCGCACCCGGGCCAAGGTCAACTCGGCCATTCGCACCGCCATGGAAGAGCAGGGGTTCGTCGAGATAGAAACCCCGATGCTCATCGCGTCGACGCCCGAAGGCGCCCGTGACTTCGTGGTGCCGTCGCGTCAGAAGCCCGGCAACTTCTATGCGCTGCCGCAGAGCCCCCAGATCTTCAAGCAACTGTCCATGGTGGGCGGTATCGACCGCTACTCCCAGAT
>CAZGVQ010000631.1:0-2294 GCA_964529355.1 uncultured Acidimicrobiales bacterium | reverse complement strand
GTATCACGTTGGTCTGCACGATAGCGAGGAACGAGCCGATGACCAGCGACAGGATCGCCAGCACATAGATGGCTGGCTGTCAGTCGGTGCGGTACTGCTCGAAGGTGAGGACGAACACCCGGATGATGCCTGCAAAGCCGGCGGCCTTCACCGCCGAAGCCATGAATCCAACGACCGGCGACGGTGCGCCCTGGTAGACATCGGGCGTCCAGAAGTGGAACGGCACCGCGGCAACCTTGAACGCCAACCCGACGAGCATGAGCGCGAACCCGGCCAATAGCAGCGCGTCGTCTGCCAATGCGTTGGTGGCCAGGAAGTTCTTGATGGTGATGAGGTTGGTGCTGCCGGTAGCGCCGTAGGTGAGGGCGATGCCGTAGAGGAAGAACGCGGAGGAGAACGCGCCGAGCACGAAGTACTTCATGCCCGCTTCTTGGGACTGCAGCTTGCGGGTGTGCATGGCGGCCAGGATGTATACCGCAATCGAGAGGATCTCGAGACCGATGAACAACACGATCAGGTCGTTAGCGAACGCCATGATGATGCCGCCCGAGGCCGACATCATCAGCAGTACATAGAGCTCAGGACCTTCGAGACCCTCGCGTTTGAGATAGCCGTCGGCGAGCAGCGCCGTGAGCGCCACGGCCAGGGCGATTACCACGGTAAGGAACAGCGAGAAGCCATCGAACGCCACGGACCCAGCCAGCGTGGACGTGGCGCTGTTCTCGGTATCGGTAACCCGCATCCAAAGCGGGATGACCGTGATTGCGGTGGCCAGCGAGATCACCGTTGCGGCGATGCTCCATACCCTCGACGACATGCGGGCAAACATCGATGCGAACGTGAGCATCAGAATGCCGCCAACCGCCATCACCAGCAGCGGCGCCAAGATGGCCCAGTCGACGTTGGGCGTGTCGATAGCTTCGACCGGGGTTTGTTGGGCCAGCAGGGAAAGGTCGATCATTCGCCCTCACCCTCTTCGCTGCCTTCTTCGCCCTCGTCGCTGTGTTCGGCGTCGTCGGCGGTGCGCTCGTTGGCGATTGGTTCGGTGAACCGCGGAACGGCGTCTTCGATGTGGTCGACAAGGGCCTCGACGGCCGGCTCCATCCGCTCGAGGACCGGCTTCGGGTAGACGCCCATGAACACGATGAGGAACATCAGCGGCGCAAGGACGAGCCCTTCGCTGAGTTTGAGGTCGGGCATTTCGAGGTTTGCACCCTCAGCAGGACCGTGGAACACCCGCTGGAATGCCCAGAGAAGATACAGCGCAGCGAGGATGACACCCGACGCAGCCACGATGGCCCACCAACGATGCGCGTTGAACGCACCGAGCAGGGTGAGGAACTCGCCGACGAATCCGTTGAGGCCGGGCAGACCAATGGAGCTCAGCAGCACAACCGTGAAGACACCGGCCATCACGGGCGCCGCCTTCTGAAGACCAGACAACTCGGCGATCAACCGGGTGTGGCGCCGCTCGTAGATCATGCCGACCAGCAGGAACAGGGCGCCCGTGGAGACGCCGTGGTTCACCATCTGGAGCAGGCCACCCTCGATTCCTTCGACGTTCAGCGCGAAGGTGCCCAGCACGATGAACCCAAGGTGGGCGATGGAGGAGTAGGCCACCAGACGCTTGAGGTCCTTCTGCATGGTGGCCGCGATGGCGCCGTAGAGAATGCCGATGACGCCGAGTGTGAGCATGAGCGGTGCGAAGTACACCGATGCTTCGGGGAACAGGTACAGCCCGTAGCGGATGAAGCCATACGTACCGAGCTTGAGCATGACGCCGGCCAGGATGACCGAACCAGCAGTGGGTGCTTCGGTATGGGCGTCGGGCAGCCAGGTATGCACCGGGAACAGCGGCGTCTTCACCGCAAAGGCGAGCGCGAACGACAGGAACAGCCAACGCGCCGTGTTCTGAGCCAGCGCCTGGCCTTCGGCCAACTCGACGACATTGAAGGTGACATCGTTACCGGTGGCCGACGCCGTGAGGAACGCGGTGGCCATGATGCCCACGAGCATCAGAGCCGAGCCGGCCATGGTGTAGATGAAGAACTTCGTGGCCGCGTATTTGCGGTTTCCGTGGCCCCACTGTCCGATGAGGAAGTACATCGGCACGAGCACGATCTCAAAGAACACGAAGAAGAAGAAGAGATCGAGGGTGAGGAAGACCCCCATCACCCCGGCTTCGAGGACCAGAAGCCAGGCGTAATACGGCTTGTGATCATGCGCCGGATTCACCGCCAGGATGGCGATGGGAAAGAGCAGGCCGGTGAGCACCACGAGGAACAACGAGATGC
>CAZGVQ010000630.1:0-2311 GCA_964529355.1 uncultured Acidimicrobiales bacterium | reverse complement strand
GAATCGCTCCACTCGTCGGCCAGGTCGCCGACGATGGGGCGCCAGCGGTCACGTGCTGCCGACGCTGCCACCCGACGACAGGTGTCGCCATCAGGAATGTCGAACGGCGGCTCTTCATCGACCCGGATATCGAGCATCGCCCGTAGCATCTCGTCGGGACCGACGTCGTATCCCAGCATCGGCGAGGAGGTTCCGGCCGGCGTGATCACCCTCGAACAGTTGTCCCAGACGTCGATCTGGCTGTTCGAGTTGCCGATGTACTTCGCCGTCACCGGATGGGTGGTGTCTGCGTGGTACGCCTCGCAGAACGCCTCCTGGGAAATCTTCCAGTTGCATTCGATCACCTTCGCCACATGGACTTCGACGTAGCGACTGGCGAGGTCCCATCGTTCGAAATGGTTCGCGCCCTCACCAACCCATTCTTCGAAGGGTTGGGCGAGCCTGTCGGGGTTGATCATCACGAACCCCTGCCACGTGGCCACCCGCGCCTCAGGGAGCTGGAACTCCCCGGCGGCGACCCGGTCGGCCAGGGTCGAGAAGTCCCAGTCTGCAGGCGCTCGCTTGAAGGTTCCGTCCAGCTCCCATGCGAACCCATGGAACGGGCAGCGAAGCTCGTCATCGCAGTGGCCGTCGAAATCCTTCAGCTGCCGGCCGCGATGGAGACACGAGTTCCAGTACGCCTTGATCGTGTCCGAAGCCGTGCGAATGACCACGAACGAACTGCGAGCGATCTCGTAGACCACGTAGTCGCCGACGTCGGGCAGGTGCTCCTCGCGGCAGGCGAACTGCCAGACCCGACTCCAGACGTGTTCGACCTCCTTGTCGTGCCACGCTCGGCTGGTGTAGCGCTCGACGGGTAGGTCATCGCTGCCGAAGTAGCCGGAAGAGTCCTCGCGCAGCTCCACGGGAACCGGGTGCGTGTCGGTGTCGAGCAGCTCCTGATAGGTGATTCCTGGCGAACGGGCCTCTCCCGGTGCTGGTCGGTCGGCGATGCTCATGCGGTCTCCTCGCACTTGATTGCACTTGATGTGGGCGGCGATGGCGCGGCTTGTGTCGACCGACGCTACCACCACATATGAATTGGTGTTCATATGCGGGTGGGGCCTGTGCCACACTGACCGTCTCAGCGGTACAACAAGGGGGCGCAGTGGATCTTCAACTCAGCGGGAAGCGGGCATTGGTGTCGGCCGGCCACAAGGGCATCGGCCGCATCGTGGCCAGCAAACTCCTCGAAGAAGGCGCATCGGTCTCCATCTGTTGTCGGCGCCCCGATGATCTCGACGACGCGCTCGAGCACCTCAGCTCACTCGGCACCGCCGTCGGCCAGTTGTGTGACATGGCCGACCCCGACGCCGTCGCCGCGTGGGTGACCTGGTCGGCCGAGGAACTGGGCGGGATCGACATCTGCGTGGGCAACGCAAGTGCCAGCGGCCAGCACGGCGAAGGCCCCGAGCCCTGGCGGCGCAGTTTCGACGTCGACATCTTGGGCACGGCCATGTTCTACGAGACGGCGAAACCGTTCCTGCTGGAGTCCGACGCTGCGTCGATCGTGCAGATCGCCACCATCACCGCCATCGAGCACCACGACGTGCCGATCAGCCCCAGTTACGGAGCCAGCAAGGCGGCCACCATCAACCTTGTAGCCCAACTCGCGCAGCGATGGGGCGCCGAGGGCGTCCGGGCCAACACCGTCTCGCCCGGGCCGATCCTCATTGAAGGTGGCCGCTGGGACGACATCCGAGGCCGTAGGCCCGAGATCTACGAACGTGACCGCCTCATGCACCCGAGCGAGCGCATGGGAACCGGGGACGAGGTTGCCGACGTCATTACCTTCCTGGCGTCACCCCGAGCCAGTTGGGTCACCGGAGCCAACGTGGTCGTCGACGGCGGCTACACGAAACAGGTGGGGTTCTGATGGCGGCGTACCTCCTGGCGCAGGTGGAGATCACCGACCTCGAAGGGTTCCGCGACTACACCGCAGCGTTCGCCCCGACGCTTGCGCCCTTCGGTGGCAAGGTTCTTGCGGCTGACGACGATGCACAGTCCGTGGAGGGCACCTGGCCTACTGGGCGAGTCGTCATCATCGAGTTCGACACCACCGAGAGAGCGCACGCCTGGTACGAGTCCGACGCTTACCAACAGATCTCGTCGATCCGTCGCGCCAACAGCAAAGCGACGATGGCAATCGTCAGCGGGATCTGAACAACGCTCCGGCTCAGCTCAGCCCCGCTCGATGCGCAGGCCAGAGATCGCACGGCAAGGTGAAGGCGTAGCCGGACGAAAGCGATCGCCGCCCATATTTCCGGTTATG
>CAZGVQ010000629.1:0-2312 GCA_964529355.1 uncultured Acidimicrobiales bacterium | reverse complement strand
GGCGGAAGCGCCGTGGCGATACAGCCCGGTTGGCTCCGCGACTGCGGCGAACACCAGGGGGAGGAGATGGGCGAGCATCGCTCCGTAGGTGATCGCCATAACCGTATGGGCGATGCGTTCTCCAGGAGCAAGACCGCCGATGGCGCCACGATCGCGATCTTCCACGACGAAGTCAGCGAGCGTGATCAGAATTTCTGCGGCCAGCGCAAGGAGGAGGATGATCGCAAAAACTCCCCGGACCTCCCAGAAGGCCAGCACGCCATAGACGAAGAAGTAGATCCCATCGCGAGCTGCATGTAGTTGCAGCTCGGTCTTTGTGTGTTCGAGGTTGTGTGGCAGCTGCGCTTTGAACTCGTGGTAGTACAGCGTGTCGAAGGCGCCGATTGCGGCGTTCACCAATAGGAGGATGAGAACGATGGTCATTGTGGATCCTTGAGTATGAGGTGTGCCTGATAGGTGAAGGTCAGTCGAGTGCCGAGATTGAGGCGTACGACGCTGGTGGCTGTGGTGGGTTCTTGGCCGATGGTTGCGTCGATGTCGAGAAGGTGGGTAGGAACCCGGACGCCGAGAAACTCCGCGTTCCGGAGCTTGAGGTGCTGCCGCGTTGACCGGCGATGGCTAGTGAAGGTCATGGTGAGTGGGCCGATGCGTTCGACGATGTCTTCGTCATCGAGTCGAGTGAGGTGACTGCAGATCCGGCCGAGCGGCGTTTGGCGGCGGAAGCTCTGCGTTCCGTCGGCCATGGTTTCGACTGCGACGACAACCGTTGCCGTTCCGGACATAAGCGTCGGACGGCTCGGCGTCGAGAGCGTCCAGCGGGCTTGTCCGTGGCCCGACCCATGGAGGATGAACCCGTTTCCGGTCGACGTGGTCATATCGGCATCACCACGTCGAGGACCGGCTCATCGGTTTGCTCGAGGGCGCCGTCGATGGCGTCTTGTAGCGATGCCAATCGAGGGAGCGGCACTTTGGGGTATGCGTGATGCTCAAGGTGCTTGTCATGGCTGAAGAACAAAATCCGGCCGAGACGAGTGCTCACTCGGATGAGCGGCGTAGGGATGTCGCGGCCATAGTTCGTTTGTGGACCCTTGCCGGCGAGAACCCCGAAAGCGAACGATGCAAAGTGGATCAGCGACAGGTAGACCCATAGCGCCGGGTGCGTGGTGAACAAGGCGAGTGACAAGATGTGCAACGCGGCGTGGATGCCGAGTTCGAGGCTGATGAGCTGGCGGCGCGGGCCGAACTTCCATCCCCACGCCATCAGGCGGTAGCGAAACTGCAGCGCTCCGAGCGGGGTCTGTGCCCACGTGAGGTTCTCGATATAGCCCTCGGGGTCGGGGGCTTGGTCATCGGTGCGGTGGTGTAGGAGGTGGGTGACCTGCAGGGCGTGGCCGCTTTCGACGACTACGCAACCGAGGGCGCTGAGCCAGAAGTGGCGCCAGCGTGGGGTGAGGCCCATGCCGCTGTGGATGAGGTGGTGCACTGCGGTGAGCGCTGAACCGTAAATGAGCCACGTGAGCAGCACGGCGAAGATCCACTGACCGTTGGCTGCGGCAAGCACGAACAAGGCGAGGGCCACGAGCGGGCGGGTGATGAGTAGCACTGCCAGTCGGCGACGGTCATCCATGACCTTGGTATTGAGAGTTGCGAGTCGGGCGACCGGGATGCGTGGCACGGCCCGGTGTGTGCGTCGTGCCCAGTCGGGGAATGTGGTTGGAGTCGCCATCGGGTTCCTAAACGGTTGTTTCAATAAGATGTTTAGAATGATTGTGTAGAAGGAAATAGGATTTGTCAACAGTTGTTTCAAACAAAATGATGAAATAAGTGCTACAGTGTTGATATAGCAGGCGTAGAAAGGCTGACATGGCAGCGCAAAAAGGCACCGAAGACGCCCCAAAGCGAAAGCGTGGCCGGGGTGCAGATCCCGAAGAAACGCGCCAGGCGCTACTGCGGGCCGCAATCGACAGCCTCGTGGAAGACGGCTACCGCGGAACGACCGCTCGCTCGATTGGCACGCGAGCCACCTGCAATCAAGCGGCGATCTACTACCACTTCGGTGGTATCGAGAACTTGCTCATCGAGGCCCTCCGGGTCAGCAGTGCCGCACGATTGGAACGGTACGAGGATGCGCTGCCCCAGGGTGTGGGCCTGCAGGAACTCATCTCCGCTATCGAAGAGCTCTATGTCGAAGACCGCAGCAGCGGACACCTCGGTCTGCTCACCGAACTCGTCGGTGGCATCACGGCGTCACCAGAACTTCGCGTGGGTATTGAGGAAGCGACTCAGCCGTGGCTCGATTTTGTCGAGGGGCG
>CAZGVQ010000628.1:0-2314 GCA_964529355.1 uncultured Acidimicrobiales bacterium | reverse complement strand
GTTGATCGGCGATGACGACTGCGGCGAACTGCAGCAGGTCATCAACCCCGGGTTCGGTGATCACTATCACGCGCTCCTCGATGACCAATGGATCGACATCACAGGTGTCGCCAGCGGCACCTACGTCGTTGAGATAACCATCGACCC
The DNA here is from genome assembly GCA_964529355.1 of uncultured Acidimicrobiales bacterium. Classification (GTDB taxonomy): domain Bacteria; phylum Actinomycetota; class Acidimicrobiia; order Acidimicrobiales; family SHLQ01; genus CALLQB01. The sequence goes on along the minus strand of CAZGVQ010000628.1, from coordinate 2,167 downwards.
CGAGAATCTGATCGTCGAGTCCGACGAGGCCAACAATGTTGGGACATTCGAAGTCGTCATCGAGTAAATCGAGTAAATCGAGTAAATCGAGTAGAGGTGGTGCACGTCACGGCCTCGTGAAAGCGGGTTCTCCGGCGCTTCGGTGGCAGACTAGGCCTAGCGACAGAGTTCGTATCGCGGCCACCCCCTCCTGAGATGTCTTCTCCACCGAGCCCCACCAGGCTCAAAAAGACCTCAAAAGACATGGAGACCTGCCTCGAGACCCCCAGATTCCTCGAGGAACAGAGAGCCACCATGGAACACGAAACGCCCGAGCCCGTAACCTTTGCCGACCTTGGTCTCGATGCCGACCTAGCCGTAGCGCTTGCCGAGCGGGGCTATGAAGAACCCACCCCGATTCAGCGTGAGGCCATCCCGCTGCTGCTGGAAGGCAGCGACATGCTCGGACAGGCGGCCACCGGTACCGGCAAGACGGCGGCCTTTGCGTTGCCCATCGTGGATGAGATCGTCTCCAACGGCGACACCGAAGGCAAGGCTGTGCCCGTGGCCCTGGTGGTGGTGCCCACCCGTGAGCTGGCCATGCAGGTCAGCGAAGCCATCGTCGGCTACGGCAAGCACGAGCGGGTCAAGGTTCAGGCGGTATATGGCGGCCAACCGATCTTCGGCCAGCTCAAAGCGCTGGACCGCGGCGTGCATGTCGTCGTCGGAACTCCCGGTCGGATCATCGACCACATCAAGCGCGGCTCGCTCAAACTCAAGACCATCCGCACGGTGGTGCTCGACGAAGCCGACGAGATGCTCGACATGGGTTTCACCGAGGACATCGAGACGATTCTCGAGAGCACGCCGGAGGAACGTCAGACCGTGTTGTTCTCGGCCACGATGCCTCCCCGGATCAACGCCATTGCCAAGCGGCATCAGACCGACCCGATCCGCATCCAGATCAAGGCCACCGACTCCGATTCGGCGAAACCCAACATTCGCCAGAGCATCTACCTGGTTGCCCGCAAACACAAGGCCCGGGCGCTGGGTCGTATTCTCGATGTCGAGTCACCAGCTGCGGCCATCGTGTTCTGCGCGCGACGGGTCGACGTCGACGAGCTCACCGAAACGATGAACGGTCGCGGCTATCGCGCCGAAGCGCTGCACGGTGGCATGGATCAGCAGCAGCGCGAACGGGTGATGGGGCGCCTGCGCGACGGCACCGCGCAACTACTGGTGGCCACCGATGTGGCAGCCCGTGGTCTCGACGTCGACACGCTCACCCACGTGGTCAACTACGACGTACCCGATGCGCCCGAAAGCTATGTGCACCGCATCGGGCGGGTTGGTCGTGCGGGTCGAGAGGGCGTTGCTATCACCCTGGCCGAGCCTCGCCAGAGCCGACGGATCCAGAACATCGAACGGCTCACCAAATCGAAGATCCCGGTCGAGAAGGTGCCGACGGTCGCCGACCTTCAGGCTCGCCAGCTTGAGGTCACGGTGAAAGCGGTACTCGAATCACTGGCATCGGAGGACCTGGACCAGTACAACCCGGTGCTTCACGATCTCGCGGGCCAGGACAGCGAACGCAACATCGCGCTGGCAGCCATCCGGTTGTACCACCTCGAGCGCGGTGCGGGTACCGACACGCAGGAAATCCCCGAGGCCACAGCAAAACGCTCCAAGTCACACAAGTTCGACAAGGCAGACGGTCGTCACCGCAAGCGTGGCTCCACCCGAGACAAGGGCTACAAGGGTTCTCGTCCTCGCAGCAACGGCGCAAAGGGCACCGTGTACATCGGCCTCGGCCGAAAGTCGGGTATCCGCCCGGGCGACCTCGTGGGTGCTATCGCCAATGAGGCGGGGCTCAGCGGAAGCGAGATCGGGCCGATTCGCATCGCCGACAAGTACGCAACCGTCGGGGTTCCCGAGGGCGACGTCGACAACGTGATTCGCTCGATCGAGGCAACCTCGATCAAAGGCAAGAAGGTCAAGGCTCGACGTTTCGTTGACTAGTGCTCGCGAAGGGCTGGCCGGTCAGCGATCGAGGAAACGCTTGACCGAACCGACTGCCTGGTGGGCCTGGTCGATGCAGGCCGGGATACCCACCCCGCGGTAGCTGGCTCCGGCGACGAACAGGCCGGGAGCGTCGTCGACGAGTGCATCGTCGATGGTGGCCACACGC
>CAZGVQ010000627.1:0-2321 GCA_964529355.1 uncultured Acidimicrobiales bacterium | reverse complement strand
GTATTGATCGACCGTCTTGACGGCGGTGTGATACCAGCTCCACTGGTTCTTCACCCGTTCGCGGCCGGCGGCGCCAATGCGGGCCCGAAGCTCAGGGTCGTCGAGGGCGGCGCCGATCTGGGCAGCCAAGGCTTCGGAGTCGCCCGGCGGAACAAGCAGGCAGGTCTCGCCGTGCGTTCCGGCGACCTCGGGCAGCGCTCCACCGGTGGTGGCCACCAGCGGGATGCCACAGGACATGGCCTCGATGGCGGGCAGCGAGAAGCCTTCGTACAGGGAGGGCACGACCGCAACTTCGGCTTCGCTGTAGAGCTCGACTATTCGCTGGTCGGGAACACCGCTGACCCAGGTGACGGCGTCTTCGAGGCCGAGGTCGCGGATCTTGTCGAGGCTCAGGCCCTCTTTGGGCTTCCCGATGATGGTGAGTTCGATATGGCGCTCGGTGCGAAGCTTGGCGACCGCATCGAGCAGATACGTGAGGCCCTTCATGGCCACATCGGCGCTGGCGGTGGTGACCAGTTTTCCGGGGACCCGCTGGACCCCGGGAACCGGGAGGAAGAGTTCGGGGTCGACGCCCACCGGCACCACATGGATGCGGTCGAGCGGTACCTGATGATCGGCGGAGATGTCTTTCTTGGAGTTCTCCGAAACGGTCATCACCCGCGTCATGCGCTTGGCAACCTGGGTCTGCATGCGGGTGAAGGCGTACCAGCGGCGCTTGCCGAACTCCTGCCACTTGTTCTTGGAGTGCTCGATCTCGAGTTTGCGATCGACGGTGATGGGGTGGTGAATGGTGCTGAGGACCGGCAGCCCAAGTCGTTCCTGCATGGCCAGCACGCCCCAGCCGAGCGTCTGATTGTCGTGCACGAGGTCGAATTCGTTGGCGCGGGGCTTGAGGTGACGGTAGGCCCTCCAGCTGAAGGCCATCGGCTCAGAGAAGTTGCCCATGCTGAACGAGGCCGACTCGAGCACGTCGACCATGTCGTTGTACTCCCACACGCGGGGCTTCCGCATGGGGTATTTGTCGTTGTAGATATCGAGGCTCGGCAGCTCGATTAGCGGGATGCGCTCGTCGACGACCGGAAAGGGTTGCCCGCCCAGTACTTCGACGTGGTGACCCAGGTCGACCAGGGCCTTTGAAAGGTGGCGAACATACACGCCCTGGCCGCCGACATGGGGTTTCCCGCGGTAGGACAGCAGCGCGATGCGGAGGGGCGAATCGCGCAAGGGGGAGTCAGACGAGCTAGGCATAAGAGGACAAGCCTCACCTTCAGAAGAGCTGGGGTCAATTTCAAGACGTGACAACAAGGTCACAAGGGTTCATATGCCCAGCTTGGCGGGTTGTAACACACTTGTTACCAACATGAATGCGGGCCGAAAGGATTGATTCTTCGCCATGAGAGTACTGCTAACCGGCGGAACAGGGTTTGTCGGGTCCCATGCCACCGCAGCCCTCATTCGAGCCGGTCACGAGGTGCGACTGCTCGTTCGTGACCCCGACAAGGTCGAGCGAGTGTTCAAACCGCACGGCATTCGTCCCTCCGATCATGTGCGGGGTGATATCACCGATGCAGATTCGGTTGCCCGGGCGATTCGGGGATGCGACGCGGTGGTCCACGCTGCCGCAATCGTGGCCACCGACCCGGCATCGGAGGCCCGAATCCGAGAAACCAACTTCGTTGGCGCGAAGAACGTCCTCGACGCGGCGGTTGCTGCGGGATGCGACCCGATCATCAACATCTCGAGTTCGTCGGCATTGTTTCCCTTCACCACTGACCCGGTCACCACCGACCATCCGGTGGGACAGTTCGACACGGCGTACGGCCAGACCAAGGCGGAGGGCGAGCGGTACGCACGCGAACTGCAGGCCGCCGGGAACCCGGTGACCATTCTGTACCCGGCCGGTGTGCTTGGCCCGCACGACCCCAACATGGGCGAGTTGATGGGCGGAGTAAAGGTATGGGTTACCCAGGCGCTCCCGGTCGGAGGGATGACCGGTGCCTATGTCGACGTGCGCGATATCGGCGCAGCGATTTCGTTGGCGATGAAGCCCGCACAGGGTCCTCGTCGCTACCTGCTGTGGGGCCACTACGTGACCCACGAGGCGCTCGCTGAGGAAATCGGTACCGCTACCGGTCGAACCGATATCAAGACGCCGAAGGTCCCCTTGGGATTCATGAAGGCGTGGGGGAAGGCGGGTGACCTGGCGCGAAAGTACGGCAAAGATCTTGTGGTCACCTCCGAAGCGTGCGACTACCTCTACAACTTCAAGCCCGCCGACCAGTCGGCGACCACCGACGAGCTTGGCCTCACCTTCCGGCCGC
>CAZGVQ010000626.1:0-2323 GCA_964529355.1 uncultured Acidimicrobiales bacterium | reverse complement strand
CGACGGTTGCTCCGTCGGCAACACTGACCACACCGATGTTTCCCGCGGTGGTGGCCGTTACGGCCTGAAGTTCGTCACGGCGGAGCTCACCCCGAACGGTGACCTCGTCGGTGAGGGTTCGGATACTCACGTTCTCGGTGATGAGCACTTCCTGGCCCGATTGATCCTCTTCCCCGCCCGAGCGGAGCGAGTTCCATGCCAACAGCGCTGCCAGCAGGGCAATCACCACGACCACCGAGATCAGAATGACGCGCCTACCTCCGTTTGCGAGAAATCCCATCCCTCTAGTTCCCCTCGGCCAGGTTGTTCTCGGCGATGCAGGCGGCGATGTCGTCGTTGTTGATCGTGCCGTCAGGCGAGGCAAACCCATCCGGTGCCGGTTGCAGCAGACCGGCTCCATCGGGGACTGGATCCTCGATATCCCAGCCCTTGCCCCGTAGACAGTCGACCACGATCACAAAGCTCTCGTTTCGCTCTTGAATCTCTTCAGGCGACAGATCGGCATCGGCGGCCTGGGATTCCTCGAAGGCCTGTTGGACGCCGGTTTCGGTATTGCACTTGATCAGCGCATCGACGTAAGGCTGCTGACTTGATAGCGCGTTCGGGTCGGTCGGATCCGGAGGGCCCAGAAACTCAAAGCCTTCGCCGGAAAGGCACGCCTGGAAGGCTGCAACCGCATCGAGAAGCGCGAGCGGTCCACCATCGTCTTGCGCCAACGGAATGGTGTCGTCGGGCGCTTCTGCCTCCGCGTCCGATGAAGGCTCCGCGACTTCAGCCGCAGATTCTCCTTCTTCCGGGGCCGATGCATCACCGGTGTCACCGAGCTCGACGACCTCGTCGTCGTCAGGTAGCTCGATCACCGTGTCGTCGTCGGAACTGATGATCCGTGGACCGCTGTCATCGCTATCACCGCCGCCGCATGCAGCAACCGCAAGCGCAGCAAGAACCAGCACAACTACGTATCGAAAAAGAACCGACATCAGCCTCTACTCCTTGTCATGCACTGTCCCGTTGTCATGCACCTTTTGGACCGTGCAGCGAGAAACATCTCGAAGCGCCCTAATCACGACGTGAACCGAACCTGAAGAACAGCTGAAGGCACCCTCTTTAAGGAATCTTCAGGTTCCCTTCAGGTCTGCACAAACAACGGTGCGAAAATGGATGGATGAATGCCGATGCGCCGCTCGCACTGCTGGTCGAGGACGACCAGAGCCTGCGTGAGTCACTTGCGATGGCACTGGAACACAAGGGCTACCGGGTTCTCCAAGCACCGACTGGCGAGGAAAGCCTTCGACTCGTCGATAGCGACAGTCCCGACGTAATCCTGCTCGACATCAATCTGCCGGGAATCGACGGCCTTGAGGTGTGCAACCTGCTCCGCCAGCGCAGATACGCCGGCAAAGTACTCATGCTGACCGCTCGTGGGGAGCTCTCCGACACGGTGGTCGGACTCGATGCGGGAGCTGACGATTATCTCTCGAAGCCGTTTGCGCTCGACGAGCTACTCGCCCGACTACGGGCACTCACCCGACATATTGGAAGCCCCAACATCTCCACGAGGACCGATGATCACGTGCAGGTCGCCGACCTTCACTTGCATCGGGCATCGCGACGAGTAAGCCGTGGCGGGGCCGACATCACCCTCACCCGCATCGAGTTCGACCTGCTCGAACTGATGATGGCGAACGTCGAAATGGTCATGACAAGAGAGCTGATCCATACATCGGTGTGGGGTCACGATGCCGAATACGGCTCAAACTCGCTCCAGGTGTTCATTTCCGGATTGCGTCGCAAAATCGCGCCCGACGGACAGGACCAGCTCATCCATACGGTCCGGGGCATCGGCTACGTCATTCGCCAACCACTATGACCCTCCGAAGCCGCCTGGCGCTTGCGCTCATCACCATCACCGCCCTCGTTTTCGCGGGGTCGGGCCTTTTCACCCTGTGGCGAGTCGAACGCAGTCTGGTGACGGCGGTTGATTCGGCGATGGTCGATCGAACCCAGAACCTCGTCTTACCTTTCATCGAACGAGTGGCAAGCGAGGACCCGACGGCGATCCCGTTGGAACCCGAGGGATCTGCAGAAGGCCTGCTCCAGGTGATTCGTCCTGATGGGTCGGTGACAGGCACACCCCTCATACCCATTGACGCCACGGTTCTCGCAAGCCTTCAAGAGAACGAGCCGGTCTTCGAGACCATTGACATCGGCGGAGTGCAACACCGGCGGCTTACCCTCCTGGCCAATGGCAGAGTTATCCAGGTTGCAACCGATCTCTCCATCGTCGACACCGGTATAAGCGACCTGCAGAACTGGCTATGGG
>CAZGVQ010000625.1:0-2325 GCA_964529355.1 uncultured Acidimicrobiales bacterium | reverse complement strand
ATGAAGTTGGCTGCTTCGCGTCGCGACGTCGAGCCCACCGAGGACCTCACCACCATCCTGCTCGAGTCGCCAATCGCCGATGTCGACGACGATGGCAATCCCATCGAGCGGTACTTGTCCGACCTCGACTTCGGCATGTTCTTCGTGCAGTTGGTCACCGCCGGAAACGACACCACCAAGACCATGTTGTCGAGCGGACTCCATGCACTGCTCGACCACCCCGAACAGCTGGCAGCCGTTCGCGCCGACTCCTCGCTGCTCGCTGGAGCGATCGAGGAAATCCTCCGATGGGCCAACCCGCTCCACTACTTCCGCCGCACCGCGACCGAAGACACGGTGCTGGCCGGTCAGCAGATCGCGGCCGGCGACAAGGTGGCGCTGATGTACTCGGCTGCCAACCGCGACCCGGCGGTCTTTGAGAACCCACACGCTTTCGATATCAGCCGTTCGCCAAACCCCCATTTGTCGTTCGGTATCGGCGGGCACTTCTGTCTCGGCGCACACCTGGCTCGACTCGAAGGAAAGGTGTTCTTCGAGGAGCTCTTCAAACGCTTCACCACCATGGAGATCACCGGCGATCCCATACGGGTCAGAAGCAACCTCAACAACGGCCTGAAAAGACTCCCAATCCGCCTAACCCCCGCATAACCCCCACCCCCGAAATTTTCGCGTTTGACCACAACGAGCGTGGTAAACCGCGATCAAAATCCGGTCGTAGACGTTGCCAGGGGTTCTGGCCGACGTCACTGTCACAGCGCGGTCGTATCGTGCTTCCCGAGGTCCCTTCCCCCTCCCACGAAATTTTCGCGTTTGGTCACACCTGATGTGGTCAACCGCGATCAGAACTCGGGCTCGGGAGGTTCGAGGTATGGATTGTTTTGATCTCTTCGCAGCACAACATGGCGTTGTCAGCCGAGCGCAAGTGATGGAGCGAGGACTCAGCGCCCGTCAGATCGACTATCGGGTCACTCGTGGTGACTGGGAACCGATGTGTCGAGGTGTCTATCGTCATCGAGCTGTACCGGTGAGCTGGCATGCAAGGCTCCTCGCAGCATGTCTGGCGACCGGCGGAGTCGCGTCGCACAAAAGTGCTGCTGCGCTCTGGGATATCGATGGGTTTCGCTCGCCGGCGCCCGAGATCGTGGTGCCGACCGGCAGAAGCGCTCGCGGACTCGATCTGTGGGTTCATCACACGACGCAGTGGGATCGTGTCGACCGAACCGATCGCAATGGTGTGCCCTGCACCGGACTGGTTCGGACCATGGTCGATCTGGGTGCGGTGGTTTCGATTCGGCGACTTGAGCTCGCTGCCGAGTCGGCCATGCGTTCCGATCAGATCAGCTGGCCCGACCTGCGCGCCGGACTCATTCTGCATGCTCGACAAGGGCGCGATGGATGCGGCCGACTGCGCGCCTTGCTCGAGTCGCGCCACGGATCGACCGAGCTACCAAGAAGCGAGTGGAGTCGTCTCGTGGCCAACCTTGTTGCGGACGCCGGTTTACCGAGGCCGCAACTCGAGTACGGCGTGAGCGACCCAAGTGGAGCGGTGATCGCCGAGGTCGACCTCGCATGGGTGAACGAGCGGGTCGTGCTCGAACTCGACAGCATCCGCTGGCATCTCAATCGCCGCTCGTTCGAGCGCGATCGTGCTCGACGGAACCAGATGCGGGTTCTCGGCTGGTCGGTTCTCGAAGTTACCTGGGCCCAGACCATCGGTTCGAGAAGGGCGTTTCTCGACCTCATTCGCCGCGCGCTCAAGATCTGATCGCGGTTGACCACATCTGATGTGGCCAACCGCGAAAATTTCGGGGTTGTTGGGGTAGGGTCTCGGCCATGACTACTGACATTGACTTCTGGGTTGACCCGATTTGACCGTGGTGCTGGGTGACGGCCAGGTGGGTCGTCAACATCTCTGAAGAGCGCGACCTCAAGGTCACGTGGAAGCCCATTAGCTTGCTGGTGAAGAATCAGCCTGAGCCCGGGAGCGACTATTTCGTTCCCGTCGAAAAGACCCACAAGATGTTGCGGGTCATGGAGTCGGTGCGGGCTGCCGAGGGCGATGGTCCGATCCAGGCGCTCTACTTCGAGCTGGGTTCGCGCGTTCACCACGACGGTGACCTCGACTTCGACATCGCGGACGCGCTCGAATCTGTAGGTCTCGATCGCTCACACGCTGAGGCGCTCGACGACGAGTCCTTCGACAAGGCGATTCAGGCTTCGATGGACGAAGGCCTGGGCCTCACCGGCACCGATGTGGGTACGCCCATCATCGCCAAGGACAACTCGGCGGGCAAGCGCGTGGCCTACTTCGGCCCCGTGATCACC
>CAZGVQ010000624.1:0-2326 GCA_964529355.1 uncultured Acidimicrobiales bacterium | reverse complement strand
CCATTCGTCCTCGGGGGCGTCGGCCCACTCAAGAATGCGGTGATCGGGCGATGTGACCCGCTGATGAGGACCCCAGGCGTCATAGATCGCCTTGTTGCTGTAGTCGGGACCGAACGTGTCTTTGTGCAGAATGGGCAGATGGTAGAAGTCGAGGTAGCCGTCGTAGGCCACCTTCCAATTGGGGCCATCGACCTGCTGACGGCCGACAAAGAGACACTCATCAAACGCGTGCGTTGCGAGCACCTCGTCGTACCCACACAGAAACTCGTCGAGGTGTAGGTCGGTCCCGGGGGTGACCGAACCAAAGATGATGCCGGCCCGCTCTTCGCAAGGGAGCTGCGTGAGCCCGTGGCACGACGTATCGAACTCGCCGAACTCGTCTCGGTCGAGTACGCCGACCAGCGCACCCTCCTGGTCATAGCTCCACGCGTGATACGGACAGGTGAAACGACGGGCGGTGCCCGTGCCGTCCTCCATGATCATGGCGCCCCGGTGGCTGCACATGTTGACGAAGGAACGCATGACGCCGTCCTGGCCACGGGTGAGCAGCACCGGGACCCCAGCAACCTCGAGCGCACGGTAGGAACCCGGCTCGCTGAGCTCGCAGCTGAAGGCCAGTGTCAGCGGCACGCGCTTGAACACGCGGTCCATCTCGAGCTGCCAACGGTCATGGTCGTAGTAGTTGGAGGCCGGAACCTGAGCGACGTCGCCCGCTTGGGGTACGGTGCCCGCTTTCGCGTGCGCAATGGTGCGCTTGGCCAGCTCTACCAGGACTTCTCTGCTCATGGTTCCTCCGGCTCAGCGGTCGGGCGCAGCTTCAGACATCCGGTGGTTGGCCACAATCGGCCCGGCAACCCATCCGCAAAGCTGCGGGTCGCAGCATCGAAGCTCGCCTTCGATCCATTCGCCCTCGTGGGTGAAAATGCCACTCTTGTCGCCGTCGGTGACCTTGATGAGGCCATCGCCGTGCCTTTCATAGAGCGCTTTCGTGAAGGGGTGAACGATTCCCAGCATTAGTTGTCGCCCTCCACCCATTCGCCCAACAGCTTATGCAACCAACGCACCTTTGACTCCTGGTAGTTGCCGAGCGTGATACCCGGCTTGAGCGTGGTTTCGAGGCCGCGCTGCACCTTGGCCATGTTGAACAAGTCCTGGTTGAACACCTTGCCCAGCATGCCGAGTTCTTCGGCGTCGGTGAACGACTCGTGCTCCTCGAGAAGATGGACCGGCGCCGGCGGCGGTTTTTCGCCCGTGAACGGCGCAAGGAAGATGCACTCCATGATGCAGCTGCGGTGATCGTCGCCATTTGGTCGGAACCGGTAGACGATGCGGTTGAACGCACCCCACGGGTGGAAGTTGGGGAACACCGTGTAATCGATGCTGTCCATCATTTCGGCGTCCGACATTCGGTCGGGCCAGTCGCCGGCCGTCTCCCGCCATCGGGCCCTGCTGCCTTCGGCTCCCGCCGCTCGCATCGACTGCGTCTCGGCAATCGTCACCGGTGAGTCCTGGTCGTGACGGACATCCATCATCGACCGCATCATCTCGTTCTGGGTCGGGGTCCACTCGAGGAGCGGGCTCGGCGTGCCACCCGGGGTGATGACGCGCGAGAAGTTGTCCCAGACGTCGACCTGGCTGTTGGTGTCGCCGAGGTACGGCATGATCTGCGGGTGCGTCGCATTGACGTGATACGCCTCGCTGAACGCCTCTTGGGCGATCTTCCAGTTGCAGTCGATGACCTTGGCGATGTGAGCCTGCTTGTAGCGGTTTTCAAGGTCCCAAACCTCAAACTGCTCGACGATCTCTCCCAGAAATTCCTCGAGCGGCTCGGCGCCTGGATCGGGGTTGACCATGACGAACCCCGCCCATGTTCCGACCGAGATCTCGGGCAGGTGAAACGACTCTGCCTCGACATGTGGGAAGTCCCAATCGCCGGGCACGTCTTTGAGGTCACCTTCGAGTGTCCAGGCGAAGCCGTGGAAGGGGCACCTGATCTCGCTGCACTGCCCGGCGTACTCCTTGAGCATGCGCCCGCGATGCAGGCAGGCATTGGGATAGGCCTTGATTTCGTCGGGTGCGGTGCGCATAACCAGGTAGGACGAGCGCACGATCTCATAGATGTAGTAGTCGCCGACCTCGGGAATCTCGTCTTCCCGGCAGGCGTACTGCCACACCCGACTCCAGAGGTTTGCGACCTCCTTGTCGTGCCACTCGCGCGTGATGTAGCGATCGCGCGAAATGTCCTCGCTGCCGAGGTATTGCGGCGACTCGAGACGAAGTACAGCAGGGACCTCGTGGGTGTCGGTATCGAGCAGCTGCTGATAGG
>CAZGVQ010000623.1:0-2326 GCA_964529355.1 uncultured Acidimicrobiales bacterium | reverse complement strand
GTTCATAGACCCCGAACCCGGCCGAGCGAAGGCCCTCGGCCAACCGCTTTCCCTTGGACGCCATATCGGCGCTGAATGACTCGAAATAGTCATCGGACATCCGAAGACCCACGGCCACCGCATGCTGAAACGGCGCGCCGTTGACGAAGGTAAGAAACTGCTTGGCGGTTCTGATGGCCGCCACGAGTTCGGGCGGGGCGCAGACCCATCCGATCTTCCAGCCGGTGAAGCTGAAGGTCTTGCCCGCCGAACTGATGGTGACGGTGCGCTCAGCCATTCCCGGCAGCCCGGCAATGAGAAGGTGCTGACCCGTGAACACCAGGTGCTCATACACCTCGTCGGTTACCACGAGCAGGTCGTGCTCGCTGGCAACCTCGGCTATGAATTGCAGTTCGGCCGCGGTGAACACCTTCCCGGTCGGGTTATGGGGGGTGTTGAGCAGAATGAGCTTGGTGCGGTCGGTGACGGCGGCTCGGAACTCGGCCTCATCAAAGCCGTACGCGTCCACTCCTTCAGCGGACTCCCCCGGTTCCGGCGGCCGCAAGGTCACCACCCTGCGGACACCGCCGGCCATGGCAACACCGGCGGCATAGCTGTCGTAGTACGGCTCGAACATCACCACCTCGTCGCCCGCCTCGAGCAATGCGAGCATCGTTGCGGCAAGCGCCTCGGTTGCTCCGGCGGTAACCAGTACCTCGGTGTCCGGATCGAAGCTGAGGTCATAGAAGCGCTGTTGATGTTCGGCAATGGCTTCGCGCAGGCTCGGAATGCCCGGACCCGGCGGATACTGGTTGTGCCCCTCACGGATCGCCGCAATAGCGGCTTCGGAAATCTCGGCCGGACCATCGGTGTCGGGAAAACCCTGGCCGAGATTCACGGCGCCCGTCTGGTTCGCGAGGGCCGACATCTCGGCGAAGATGGTGGTACCAAAGCCTTGAAGGCGGTCGACAAGATACGGCTGCGAAGTCATCGCAGAAGAGTATCGGGCGTTGCCCGAACTAGCCGTCCGGAGCGATTTTGAAGCCGGCCTTCATACGCTCATCGAGTGCGACCCATCGTTGCAGCACTTCGGGCGCCAGTGTCGCTGGCGGCTCGCCGGTTGGCACCGGATCCGCCGCATAGTGGCCATGTTCGTCGACACCGCGCACGAGCAACGCGGTGTGACCGGGCTGGCCGGTGGCGTTTCGCGGAGCAAGAAACTGGACGTTCAGTCCAATGCGTCGATCGGCGCTGGTGTTGGGCGGCGACGAATGCATGGCCCAACCGTGATGAAACGACGCTTCGCCGGGCTGCAGCGGGCAAAAGACGGCGTCGGAGCTGTCGAAACCGGCCGACGCCAGATCGGTGATGCGCTGGTCCTGTAGCAACACATTGGTCTTCGTATCACCCGCCGCGGTTCCAAACTCATGAGGGACGTGACCGCTCCGGTGACTTCCCGGCAGGAACTGCATGCAGCCCGACGCCTCGGTTGCCGGGGCAAGGGCCAGCCACATCGACACTTGGGCATCGTCATCAGAGAGCCCCCAATAGGTGAGATCCTGATGCCAGGCCACATGCGCCTCGGTGCCGGGTTCCTTGATGATGAAGGTGGAGTTGTAGAGCAGAATGTCGGGCCCGATGCAGGCTTCGACCACATCGAGCACGCCCGGCAGCGTGCACAGCTCATAGGGCGAGCGAAGCAGCGTGTGAATCTTGTCGCGGTAGTGCAGTGGGCCGAGCACTTCTTCGGCCGCTTCCATGTCGGAGCGGTGCACCTGGGCTTCGGCCTCACTCAGCATCGCAACCCCGCTGACAAACCCCTGATCGGCATAGGTGGCAGCAACAGAGCTCATGAGCGGGCAAAATACTTCGGTCGGCTAGCCCTGCTGATAGTTGGCGAGGAACTTCTCGAGGCGAGAAATCGCCCATCGGAGGTCCTCGACCTGGGGCAGGAACACGATACGGAAGTGGTCGGGCGTCGGGTAGTTGAACCCCGATCCCTGCACCATGAGGATGTGCTCGGCTCGGAGGAAGTCGAGTACGAACTGCTGGTCATCGGTGATGTTGAACCGTTCGGCTTCGATCTTGACGAACATGTACAGCGCCCCAGCCGGCTTGGTACAGGAGAGCCCATCGATGTCGTTGATCATCTGGTGCGCCACATTCCGCTGCTCGAACAGCCGCCCGCCCGGCGTGACGAACTCGGCGATGCTCTGATAGCCGCCCAGCGACGACTGAATGGCATGTTGTGCCGGAACGTTCGCACACAACCGCATCGAGGCGAGCATATTGAGACCCTCGATGTACCCGGCTGCCCGATCCTTGGCGCCGCTGACGGTCATCCAGC
>CAZGVQ010000622.1:0-2340 GCA_964529355.1 uncultured Acidimicrobiales bacterium | reverse complement strand
GCTGCCGCCACCGGTGCGGTCGAGGCCGATGTCGACGTTGTGCGCACTGCGGCGATCGTTGCAACCGAGCGGGCGATCCGGTCGGTCGGCGAGTCCTCGGACGGGTAGCCCCGGTAGCCTTGAACTCATGATCCGAGTGGAGACCGCGACCGCGGCCCAGACCCAGGACGTGGCAGCGAAGCTCGCCGCGCTCGCTCAACCGGGCGACCTATTGCTGCTGCTCGGCGATCTCGGCGCAGGGAAGACAGCGTTCACCCAGGGCTTCGGTCGGGCCCTCGGCGTCACCCAACCAATCACGAGTCCAACCTTCACGCTCGCACAGCAATACGACGGCGACGGGATTCGGGTACACCACCTCGACGTGTACCGGCTCGAACAACTCAATGAGGTCAGCGACCTCGGCCTGCCCGAACTACTCGACGACAATGCCGTGGTGCTCATCGAGTGGGGCGACGCCATCGTGCCGATGCTGCCATCGGACTATCTGGAGATCCGCATCACCTTTGGCGCGGGCGATGACGACCGCGCGCTCGAATGCACACCGGTCGGTCCACGGTGGTCGGCTCGCCAAGCTGCACTCGTTCGCGATCTGGGCGGAGCTGGCGAATGTTGATTCTGGGCATTGAATCGGCAACCGCTCAGGTGGGCTGCGCCATCGGCGGTCACGAAGGGGTCCTTGCTTCGTGCCATTCGTCGAAGGGACGTCGGCACGCTGAGAATCTCGCGCCGCAGATCGACTTCGTCCGCCGCCAGGCCCGAATCGAACTCGAAGAGGTCAGCGTCATTGCCGTCGACCTTGGCCCGGGCCTGTTCACCGGTTTACGGGTGGGTATTGCCACGGCCATGGCCACGGCTCACGCGTTAGCGGTACCGATGATTGGGGTATCCAGCCTCGACCTGGTGGCGTTTCCGGTGCGGTTTACCAGTCGCCTGATCGTGGCGGTGCTCGATGCCCGGCGCGGTGAGGTCTTCTGGGCCTTCTACCGTCAAGTCCCCGGCGGAGTGCAACGGGTGAGCGAACCGTTGGTATCGACTCCCGACGACCTTGCGGGCGAGCTGCTGGCATCGGGCGAAGATGTTTTGCTGGTTGGCGACGGGGCGATCCGATATCGCGAGACCTTCGAAGAACTCAAAGGGGTGGAGATGGCCGATCAGGGCATGGCTCACCCCAGCGCCGCTTCGCTGGTGCAATTGGCTCACGCCCGGGCGCTCCGCGAGGAGTGGGTGCAGCCGTGGGAGCTGAAACCCTTGTATCTGCGAAAGCCCGATGCTGAGATCAACTGGATCAGTCGCGAGACCCCATCATGATTCCCACCACCTCCGAACCGCTCCCACCGCCCGAGGCGCAGCTTCCGCTCCTCGAAATCGATCTGCTCGCCCCCAAGTATCTGCGGGCCGTCCAACGCATCGACGCCATGGTGTATCCAAAGCCGTGGTCGCTTGCCTTGCTTCGCCAGGAGATCAAGCTGGAGAACCGGTTCCACATCGTGGGCTCGGTGCATGGCCGCGTCGTCGGTCATGCCGGGTTGCTGTTGATCGCCGATGAAGCGCATGTCACCACCATCGCCGTCGATCCCGCAGTGCGGGCCGGGGTTGGTACGGCGCTCATGCTCGCGCTGGTGGATCGCGCACTTGTGGTTGGAGCCGCCGCGTTGACTCTGGAAGTTCGAGTCTCCAACACCACCGCTCGGGCCATGTACGCCCGGTTCGGCTTTGTGCCAGCAGGGGTTCGCAAGCGGTACTACGCCGACACCAACGAAGACGCGCTGGTGATGTGGGCTGGCGACATTCACGAAGATGCCTATGCCGCCCGACTCGAACCGTTGCGCGAAGGGCGTCGCCCTGTGCGCTTTGCCCATCCGTTGAAGGGAGCATTTTCATAGTGAGTGACTTCAGTCAGATCCTCGGTATCGAAACCTCCTGCGACGAAACCGCTGCCGCCGTGGTTGTAGCCGGAACGACGGTGCGATCGTCGGTGGTCAGCAGCCAGATCGAACTTCATGCCCGCTACGGCGGTGTGGTGCCCGAAATCGCCAGCCGCGCGCACGTCGAATTGCTGACGCCGGTGGTTGCCCAAGCCATCGTGGAAGCTGGCATCGAAAACTCCGATGTTGATGCCGTGGCGGCTACGTATGGACCCGGCCTCGTCGGCTCTCTGTTGGTCGGCGTTAGCGCGGCCAAGGCGCTGGCTTTGGTCTGGGACGTGCCGTTTGTGGGCGTCAACCATCTCGAAGGTCACCTCTACGCCGCGTTCCTTGAAGAGCCGACCCTTGAGCTTCCACTGATGGTGCTGCTGGTTTCGGGCGGCCACACGATGCTGGTGAACATGAAGGACAAGGG